>CALDKL010000115.1 GCA_937898895.1 uncultured Verrucomicrobiae bacterium
GCGCAGCTCCCGTGACGATCTGCGGGAGGATTTTTTTGCCATCTTCCGCAAATACGACGAACTCAACCGCATCCGTGCCGATGTGAAACAACTTCAGGAAAATCAAGCTGCCCGAAAGGCGTGGCTGGAGAAGTACGACAAACAGCACCCCTGACGACCACTGCCTGCGACCGCATTCTTTCATCAGAAAGCCCCGAAACACCTTGACCCATCCGTGGATTTCAGACAGTCTAATCTCATGAATCGAGCCACCCTTTTCACCATCACCCTCGTCTCTGCGCTCGCCTTCTTGGCAAGTGCCGCAGCGCAGGGCCAGGACAAGCCCACCGAAGATCCCAACGCCGCCCAACTTGAGTCGCTCGCCGCCTCAGCCCAGCGATTCATCGACGCCTTCAACCAGCACGATGCGGCAGCCCTCGCCGCGACCTACCTGCCCGAGGGAGAAATCCTGCTCAGAGATGGCACCATCGTGTCGGGTCGGGAGGCAATCACCGAATTCTATGACGAAAATTTTGCAGAAGAAGACGGCGGCAAGACACAGGCGGCGATCGAGGCGGAATCGGTTCGTTTTATCACCCCTGGCGTTGCCATTGAAACGGGCACCCTCCATATCACTTCCGCCGACGGTGTCGTGACCTCGCACCCCTACACCTCCGTCCAGATCAAGCAGGCGGATGGAACCTGGCTAACGGGCAGCGTCCGCGATGAACTCGGAGGGGGCTCCCTTCCCAGTGAAAAGCTTCTCGCCCTGGAGTGGCTCATCGGCGACTGGATCATCCAGCAAGGAGATGCGGAAACCCTGTTGAGCTTCACGTGGAGCGACTTCGGTCCTTACATCGAAGGATCCGCTGAAACTGCGGTTACTTACGAGGGCAACGTGGGGCTTTCCACCCGCATCGGCTGGGATGGGCAACGTGGCGGTTTCATCTCGTGGGGACACGACAGCGAAGGGGGCTACGTCGTCTCCGAGTGGACCGAAACCGCTCCGATGACCTGGTTGCTTCGCTCCAAAGGGGTCACCTCCGATGGGGAGTCGAACGAATTCATCCAGATCTGCAAAGTCGAGCCGAACCGACAAAGCTTCACCTGGACGATCCGCGATCAAACCATCGACGGTGATCCACAACCCGACCGTGTCCTCACTGCCGTGAAACGTCCCCCGGCACCGCACCTGAGCGCCAAACCCGAGTAACTCAATTCCCTTCTCCCTCCCATGAAAGCATTCTCGAAACAGATCTTGGTATTTCTCTCGATCCTCTCTCTGTTTAGCTACGACGTATGGGCTCGTGGCGGCGGACGTGGGGGCGGTGGAGGAGCCCGCGGAGGTGGTGGCGGAGCCCGTGGAGGAGGTGCGAGCCGCAGTGTTAGCCGCCCGAGTCCGAGCCGGAGCGCCAGCCGCCCTGCCCCATCGCGTTCCGCTTCAAGGCCGTCGACTCCGAGTCGCAGCCCGATGACATCTTCACGCCCTTCCCCGTCACGCCCTTCGGGATCTCCTTCACGTCCATCGAGTTCTCCCTCGCGTCCATCGAGTTCTCCTTCGCGTCCATCGAGTTCTCCTTCACGTCCATCGAGTTCTCCCTCGCGTCCGACAACCCTACCTTCGCGCCCAGCCTCATCGGCTCCGCGCCCCTCCACCCAACCGGGCAACGTGCGCTACCCCAGTGCCAAACCGATGCCTGGAGTCGGAGGAGCGAATCGGCCCAGCACACTTCCCTCCGGTCCCGGAGTTGGAAGTCGGCCCTCCGGTGGTGCCTCCTCTCCGCGGCCCGGCATCGGGAATAGCGGCCCCAATCCTGGGGGAAACCGTCCCGGAGCTGGCCCCGACCGCCCCTCCACACTTCCTTCTCCCCGTCCCGGCATTGGAAACGGAAATCGTCCTTCCACCCCGGGGAATCCAGGCATCGCCAATCGTCCTTCGGGTCCGGGGATCAACAACCGTCCTCCGCAACGCCCCAGCTTTGATCGTCCGTCGCAATTGCCGAGCAACCGCCCCGGCGATGGGCTCGGCAATCGGCCCGGAATTGACAACCGCCCCGGCGATGGGCTCGGCAATCGACCCGGAATTGACAATCGCCCTGGCGATGGGCTCGGCAATCGGCCTGGAATCGACAACCGCCCCGGCAATCGGCCCGGAATCGACAATGGCATCGGCAATGGCATCGGAAACCGTCCCGGAATCGACAATCGACCGGGAGGTGGTTGGTGGAATGCCGGAGTCATCGGCGGCGGAGCCGCCATCGCAGGTGGCATTGGTGGTCGCGACAATGTCAATATCGGCGAAATCAACATCGACAAGAATTTCGAACGAAACATGAACTGGTCGACGAACCAGGAGCACTGGGGTTCCAACCCATGGTGGAACCGAACGGCCGCCCACGGTTGGTACGGGGGATGCTGGAATCACGGATGGCATGGTGGCTACTACGGTGGCCATTACGGCGGGTGGGGAGCCTATCATCCTCCGGGCTATCACTGGGACGATGATGATTGGGGTGAAGCGGTCGGATGGGGACTCCTGGGATGGGGATTGGGAGCACTCTGCTTCAGTTCGGGCTACAACGATTACGAAAACCCCTATCCTGTTGCACCCGTGCAGACGAGTTACGCTGCCCCCGTCACCTATACCCAGCCGATCACGGTCACCGCCGTCGAACGGACCCCAGCCGAACCGCAACAGGTTCAGGTAATGGCAGAAAAGGCGGCAACCCACATCGAAAAGTCGCAGGAGGCATTCCGTGAAGGAAACTACGTGGCCGCACTCGAATCGGCAAACGCGGCCGTTGCGGAATCACCCGGCGACGGC
>CALDKL010000116.1 GCA_937898895.1 uncultured Verrucomicrobiae bacterium
AGTTATTCACATGTTGTTCCAGATTTTTCACCGGTCCGGAGGTGATCTGTCTGAGGGGCTCCCAACGATCGAGCAGGCCGACGAGTGCGCCGATGCGACGCTGGGGATGATTCACGGGGCGGATTCCGTCCATCCTCCAGGAGATCGCACGGCGGGGAATGGTCTCGACCGCATCGCGCATTTTCCACCAGTGGTCCCATATCCGGCGTTGGTAGCTCCCGGAAGCGGAAGCCTGGAGAAGGTCAACCGCCTCCGGGTCGAGGAAACCGGCCGCCCCGAAAAGCCTTGCCTCTCGCCCGGCCGAGTCCATCGCGAGCAGTTCGCGCAGGGGGCAACGCTGCGCGAGGATGGCCATCGCTGTCTTGTTCCGGAAAAAACCGAGTGCCTCTGCCAGTGCCTGAAAGAGCGCCTGGCCCGCATCCGTCGCCTCGGCCATGATTCGGAATCGTTCGGCCTTTTGCCTGAGCCGGAACTGGGCGGCGGCGACGAGGAGGGATTCCACCTCCGGCAGGCCCATGCGGGCGAGTGGTGCGAGACAACGTCCCGGAAATGCTTCCGGAAGAAAATCGGGAGGCCCCTGGAGCCCGGTATATTGCGGCAGGAGGAGCTGGACCACGTTCGCATGCGCCTCGGTCCGGGTAAAGACTCGGTTCAGGGACGGCTGGTCCACAAAGACGTGGAGGACCGTGTCGTTGAACGCCGGATTGATCCCGTGTCCGTGGGCATCCCAGTTCCTCACATCGAGATCCACCTCCACCGAACCCCGGAGAAGGCGGCCGTCGATGCGGACGGCAGCTTCCGTAAAATCGGGACCGCTGCCGCGATTCCAATGTCCAAACTGCACGATTTCGATTTGCTCGCCCTCGCTTCCAGTGAAGGAGCGGCCGTATTCTCCTCCGAACCAGCTCGCCTGCACTTCGCGCTCATCGCCCGCCCAGGAACGATGACCCGTGCTCACCATCGGCACCGCCCGAGACCAGACCCTGGCGCGGAAATCCTCGTAGCGATCTGCCGCGAGCGGATACGGAATCATCATTCCCAATCCCTTACTCATAAACTGTTCAAACGTCCAGCTTTTTATCCGGTTTTCCAACTTCGCATCCTGAAAATCCCCGCTTCTGGCGCAATGGCGCAAATCTCTTGCATTTGCGACCTCCCAACGCGATAATGCAAGAAAGTTGCGGATACCGCAACCCAGTTCTCACTCAAACCTCTCTTCTGCCCCATGAACTCTCGCCTCCTCTGGATGATTCTCCTCCTCATTGCCCTCTTTCCGGTCCTTTCTCAGGCCGCCGAAGTCACGTATTCGGCCAAGCTGAATGGGGTCGAGTGTGCCGATTGCAAGAAGACCATTTCCCGCGCCCTCGGCAAGATCAAGGGAGTCAAAACAGTGCGCATCGTCAAAGAGGGGGAAAACGCCCACCGTCTCAGCGTGGTCACCGACGGGAGCACTCCCATCAGCCAGGCCGAAGCCAACGCGGCCCTGGGCAAGGATTCGCACTATTCCATCACGAGCTGGAGCAAGAACTGAACGGTCTCTTCCCATGAAACCCCTGTTCCCTGGCTTCGCCATCCTCTGCCTCGCGCCCGTGCTTGCCGCAGCCCCCGTCGAAAAACTCCGCGTGTTTGTTCCCGTCCTGCCCTACGAATATCTCTTCGAGCGGATCGGAGGTGATCGGATCGATGTGAGGGCCATCGTCCAGGAGGGGGGCGACTGCCACAATTACTCGCCCACTCCGCGCCAAGTCGCGGACATTGCGCGATCCAACCTCCTCGTGGCGGGTGGTCTTACCTTTGAAGCGAATTTCTATGTCGCCGTCGGGGATGGTGAAAAGGGGCCCAGGGAGTTCAACTTGCTCGAAGGCCTCGAACTGCTCGAGGGAACCTGCTCGGAATGTGCCACGGCAGAGGGAAAGGAAGATCCGGAGCACGAGCATGAGCACAAACATGAACACGAAGAGAAGGACGCCCACGTCTGGCTCTCTCCGAAAATCCTCCGCCACCAGGCAGGCCGGATCGCGGCCGTCCTGAAGGAAAACCTTCCGGCGGAGGCCGCGCCTGCCATCGAAGCAAACCTTGCCGCATTCAGTGCCGACCTTGATCGACTCGATGCGGAACTCCGGACGACCCTTGCGCCGAAAAAGGGACGAGCCTTTTATGTGTACCACGGAGCCTTCGGTTATTTTGCCCGCGACTACGGTCTCCTGCAGAAATCCATCGAAGTCGGGAACCGGAAACCCTCCCCGAAACAGGTTGCCGCCATCGCGAAACAGGCTCGGGAAGAGGGTGTCACGACGATCTTCGTGCAACCACAATTCGATCAGTCCAGCGCCACCTCTCTCGCCGAGACGATTGGCGGAACGGTCCGGTCCCTCGATCCGCTCGAGAAAGATGTGCTCGCGAATCTGCGGACCATCGCCCAGACCATTGCCGCAGCACCCTGACATCCACACCAGGATCCTCCCCGAACGAAAGATCCGACCCTCTTTTCTCCGTCATTGA
>CALDKL010000117.1 GCA_937898895.1 uncultured Verrucomicrobiae bacterium
GGAACGCGCCCGGGGTTCCTACTGGGAACGAGGCTTTCCCAAGCCTCGGGCGGTGCATGGGTGGCCGGAAGAGTGGGGGGCGCTTGGGAAAGCACCCCTCCCTGAAGCGGCGAAGTTCGCACGAAAGATTCTGCCGATCCGGCAACAACCGTCGCAGCGTTCGACCAGGACTTCAGGCTCAGTCGGTTCACAAGGTTTCGGTTTCACGTATAAGCACTGGAATGAGCACCGGATCTTGCGTTTCGAGCTTGAATCCGATCAGCGAAAACGCTACCTATCCCGTCTTCTTTCCAATCCTCAACCCACATCACACGCCATGGGACGCCCCGTCACTCTTTTCACCGGCCAGTGGGCCGATCTCGACAGCGAAACCATCATTACCAAGGCCAAAGCCATGGGATACGATGGAGTGGAGCTGGGCTGCTGGGGGGACCACTTCGAAGTGGCCAAGGCGGACGCAGCCTACTGTGCCGCCAAACGAGCCCTCCTCGACAAACATGGCATGAAGTGTTTTGCCATCTCCAGTCACCTCGTGGGACAGGCCGTCTGCGACCGCATCGATGCCCGGCACAGGCAGATTCTGCCGGACGAGATCTGGGGAGACGGAGATCCGGAAGGGGTTCGGCAACGAGCCGCCGAGGAACTCAAGAAGACCGCCGTGGCGGCCCGCCAGTTCGGGGTGAGTGTGGTCAATGGGTTCACTGGTTCTTCAATCTGGCATCTGATCTATTCCTTCCCTCCCGTCCTTCCCGGACAGATCGAAGCGGGATTCAGGGATTTCGCGGATCGCTTCGGGCCGATCATGGATGTCTTCCAGGAGAACGGAATCAAGTTTGCTCTCGAGGTGCATCCGACCGAGATTGCCTTTGATATCGCCTCGGCTGAGCGAGCCCTGGCAGCGATTGACCATCATCCGGCCTTCGGCTTCAATTTCGATCCAAGTCACTTCGGATACCAGGGAGTCGATTACGTCGAGTTCCTCTATCGTTTCGCCGACCGCATCAACCACGTTCACATGAAGGACGTGGGGTGGGCGGACCGACCGGTCGAAGCCGGTGTTTTCGGGGGGCATGTCGATTTTCACAATCGGAAACGCTACTGGGACTTCAAATCGGTGGGGCGCGGCAAAATCCAGTTTGAACCCATCATCCGCGCCCTGAACGATATCGGCTATTCCGGGCCGCTCTCGGTGGAGTGGGAGGATGGGGGGATGGATCGCGAAGCGGGGGCTGCGGAATCCTGCGCCTTCGTTCGCAAGCTCGATTTCCCTACTTCGAAGATTGTCTTCGACGCCCAGTTCGATCGCTGATTACGAAGCCTGGGCCGGGTGCGTGAGGAGATAGGCCCAGTTGATCACCAGAGAGAGGAGGATCAGGGCCGAGACAGCCTTCGCGGGAAGGGTGGTTTCGACCCGCTGACCGAATCCGAGATAGAGCAACGTCCAAATCGCCATCCCGGCGACAAACAGTGTCGCGAGCGGATTCGTCGAGAGGGCGGAGGAAATCTCTCCCCGGAGGAGGTGAACGGTGGCATGCGTCCCTCCGCACATGGGGCAGCGGAGACCGAATGCCAGCCGCATCGGGCAAACCGCGAGGTTCACTCCCTGCGTTCGATGGAACCAGTACCCCAGCAGTATGGCCCCGACGAAGAGTGCGGAAGCGACCCACCAGGCCACACTCCATGCGGCGAAAAACTCGGTGCGCTTCACTTTGCGCAGCCGTAGCATCACTGCATGGTTCCCTGCGTTGCGGCTGCACCAATCACCACAACGGCAAAAACGGCATAGAGGATCCCGAAGATCACTCCCAGAATCAGAAGAACCGTACCGATGATCCCGCAGATTTTGCCCGCTTTCGTCTGATCCATTCCGGTGGGATCCATCAGGCCGGAATTCATTGCTTTGATATCTTTGTTCGCCATCGCCCAAGCGATCGGACCGCAGATGGCGCAGATGATGAGACTGAGAATGCCCAATACAAGAATCGTGGTAGCTCGGTGTGGTTGCATGGGGAGAGGCTGCGAGAATCCGGGTGAGAAGTCAAAACAAAATTGGTCCCTGCGAAATCTTCGTCGCCCTTCTGAACCCAGAAACGAAAACGCCGGGACGATCCAAGACCGTCCCGGCGCGCACCAACAAAAAGGATTGTTCTTGATCCGGTCAGCCCCGTTCTTCGAGGGAGCTTCCGGCCATGGTGGATTCACCGGTTTCGTCGGTGGGTCCCTCGCTGCGGGCTCCGCTGACGATGAGCTTGCGCCCCATGAATTCCTGGTCGTCGAGGATGCTCACGGCCCGCTTCGCTTCGTCGATCGAACCCATTTCCACGAAGGCAAAGCCTTTCGATTGCTGGGTCCGGGGATTCGTCACGACTTCGGCTCGAATCACGTTGCCGGCACCCCTGAACAGCTCCTCCAGCTCCATTTCGCCGGTTGCATAATCAAGGTTGCCGACGTAGAGGCGGGCCGAGGTGACTTCGCTGCGATTCCGTTTCGGTTTCCGCGAGACCTCACCCGAGGTTCTGGGCGGAGAGGGCTTCGAGGCAGTCGTCATGGGGTGCCTGGCGGACTCTGAGCGAGATTTCGATTTGGAACGCTGCGCAGCGGCGGGCTTGCCGAGAAGACCGAAGGTCAGTAGCGAAAGGATCTTCTGAGCGGTCGTCTGTTTCGGGGTCTGGTCGGCACGGTTGCCGCTGCGTTTGCGGCGACGGCTACGATTCCTGCCAGGCGAAGCGGGGTTTTCCTGTGGCGTCGGGTTTCCCTGACGACCGCGGCTGCGGCCGCTCGAATGATTGCCGCGTTGGCGGCGATGGGTTGGGTCTTTGGATTGGGTTTCCATCAATGGTGGAAGAGTTGGGTTGGTGACCCGCCGTGCGGCGGATCGATGGGGTGTCGGTGGAGCGACTCGCACCCTTGCTTACCGGAAGGAAAACAAAGGCAGGTGCCTCGCGAATGGAACTGCGGAAGCCGATAGAAAGGCATCCGGCAGGATTCAGGCGCGGAATGTCGGCGGT
>CALDKL010000118.1 GCA_937898895.1 uncultured Verrucomicrobiae bacterium
ATGACCCTGCTCCGCCGAATCCACCTCGACCTCACCGGCCTGCCTCCAACAATCGAAGAACAACGGACCTTCGAACCCGCCCACATCGAAACGACCATCACTTCGCTGCTCACATCCCCTCACTACGGCGAACGCTGGGCTCGCCACTGGCTCGACGCAGCGCGATACGCCGACAGCGATGGTTACGAGAAAGACAAGCCGCGCATCGCCCACTTCTATCGGGATTGGGTCATCGGAGCACTCAACCGCGACCTGCCATACGACCAGTTCATCCTCCAACAAATCGCCGGCGACCTCCTCCCGAATGCGACGCAAGACCAGGTGGTCGCGACGGGCTACCTGCGCAATTCGATGCTCAACGAAGAAGGCGGAGTCGATCCGGAGCAGTTCCGCATGGAGGCCATGTTCGACCGCATCGACGCCATCGGGAAAGGCATTCTCTCGCTGGGGCTGAACTGCGTGCAATGCCACGATCACAAATACGATCCCATCACCCAGGCGGAGTACTACGAAATCTTCGCATTTCTCAACAACGACCACGAAGCCCAGCCGCGCGTGTACACGCCTGCAGAAGAGCTGCAGCGGGCGAATGTCCTCCGCGAGATCGCGGCGATCGAGGCGCGTCTGCGCGAGGAAACACCGGACTGGGAGGCAAAACTCGCCGCCTGGGAGAATACCTGGCGCTCCGCCGCGAAGCCGGTCTGGACCGTGATCCGCCCCGAGGTGGACAAGAACGCCACCGGCGGGCAACGCATTTTGCCGCAACCCGACGGCTCCTTTCTTGCGGCCGGATTTCAGCCTACCAAAAGCACCACCGTTCTTCGACTCAAGGCGGACTGGACGGGAATCACCGGCTTCCGCCTCGAGTTGCTCAACGATCCGAATCTGCCCGCGAACGGGCCGGGGCGTTCCTTCATGGGCACCTTCGGTCTCTCCGAGTTCGGGGCCGAGTCCACCGGCTCCGATGGCAAAACCGCGCCCGTCAAATTCGCCCGCGCCACCGCCGATCTGCAGGCAGCGGAAAAGACGAAAGTGCATCCGCTTTTCAACGAAAAAGAGCCGAAGGAGCGGTATTTCGGTCCGGCGAAGTACGCCATCGACAACAATCCCGACACGGGCTGGTCATCAGATCTCGGACCCGGACGCCGCAATTCCGAGAGCGTTATCGTCTTTGCTGCGGCAGATCCGGTGAGCGGAACGAATTTCGCCTTCAATCTCTCGCAAAGGATCGGCGGATGGAATGCCGACGACCTCCAGGCCGCGCAGATGGGTCGATTCCGTCTCAGTGTGACGACTTCACCGGACCCAGTGGCCGATCCCGTTCCCCCGCTCGTCCAGGATGTCCTCGCGGTGCCTCGCGAACGGCGCAGTGCGCAGCAGGTCGCGACTCTGTTCCGCTTTTGGCGCAGCGTCGCGGGGCAATTGCATCCGGACCTCGCGGAGCGTTTTGCGAAAGCCAACGCGGAGATCGAGGCTCTCTGGATGCAGCATCCCGAGGGAGTCACCCAGTTTACACTCAAGGCCCGTGATGAACCTCGGCTGACCAGCGTGTTGAAACGCGGCGACTGGCTCAAGCCCGCAGAGTCAGTCACCCCAGGCGTGCCTGCGGTGCTCAATCCGCTTCCGGAGGATTCCGGAAATGATCGCCTCACCTTTGCGAAATGGCTCGTAGATCGTCGGTCGCCGACGACAGCACGCGCTGTTGTCAACAGGGTCTGGCAGGCATACTTCGGCATCGGGCTCGTCGCCACGCCGGAGGAATTCGGCACCCAGGGAGAGGCCCCGAGTCATCCCGAGTTGCTCGACTGGCTTGCGGTCGACTTCATGGAGCACGGCTGGAGTCTGAGGCATCTCCATCGGCTCATTCTCACCTCGCGCACCTATCGACAGGATAGTCGCGTCACTCCGGAGATGCTCGCGCGTGATCCTAACAATCGTCTCCTCGCCCGAGGACCCCGCTTTCGCGTCGAAGGCGAGGTCATCCGCGACATCCAGCTCTCCCTGAGCGATCTCCTTTGTCTCGACGTTGGCGGCCCCTCGGTCATGCCGCCCGCCCCGCAATTCCTCTTTGAGCCGCCCGCGAGCTACGCCCCCTTTCCCTGGAAGGAGGCCACCGGCAAGGACCGCTACCGCCGCGCCATCTACACCTGGCGTCGCCGCACGACGCCCTACCCCTTTCTCCAGACCTTCGATACGCCCGAGGGCAACGTCGCCTGTGTCCGCCGCACCCGGGCGAATACGCCGATCCAGGCGCTCGTCGCCCTGAACGAAGACCTATCCATGGAAGCCGCCCGCGCCTTTGCCCGGCGCATCGTGAAGGAAGGAGGAAACACCCAGGCGGCGCGTCTCGACTATGCCTGGCGTCTCACGCTCGCTCGGTCCCCCCATCCTGACGAGGTCGCCACCCTCGCCTCACTGATGGACAAACAACGAGCCGCCCGGTCCGGTCCCGATGGCGAGACCGCCGCCTACCTCCTCGCGGCGCGCGTCCTGCTGAACCTCGACGAAACCTTTACGAAGGAGTGATCCGACATGACCCACCTCACCGAACACCTCGAGGAACTCCGCCGCTTCCACACCCGCCGATGGTTCTTCCGCGACTGCGGAGTCGGAATTGGAAGTCTCGCTCTGGCGTCTTTGTTAGGGAGCGACACGACTTTGGGAGCCCCTTCCTCCCTGACCGGAAAGCGTCCCCATTTCGCGCCGAAGGCGAAACGCGTCATCTTCCTCTTCCAGGGAGGTGCTCCGAGCCATCTCGAACTCTTCGACAACAAACCAGAGCTTTCCAAATGGGACGGGAAACTCCCGCCCGCCGAACTCCTCCGCGGCTATCGCGCCGCCTTCATCTCGCCGAACAGCACCCTGCTCGGTCCGAAATACAAATTTTCCAGACACGGGCAGAGCGGGGCCGAGATTTCCGAACTGCTCCCTCACACTGCCGCCATCGCCGACGACCTCTGCATCGTGAAGTCGATGGTCACCGACGCCTTCAACCACGCCCCGGCGCAGATTTTCATGAGCACCGGATCGCAGCAGTTCGGTCGGCCCAGCATGGGATCGTGGGTGACCTACGGCCTCGGCTCGGAGAACCGCGACCTGCCCGGCTTTGTCGTCTTTTCCACCGGGAAAAAGGGAGCCAGTGGCGGGGCCAACAACTATGGCTGTGGTTTTCTTCCGACCTCCTACGCCGGGGTTCCCTTTCGCAGCGTCGGCGATCCCGTGCTCTATCTCTCGAATCCCAAGGGAGTTGACGATGCCTTCCAACGCGACACGATCGAGGGAGTCCGCGCCCTCAATCAGACTCGACTCGGCCTCATCGGCGATCCCGAGATCGCGACTCGGATCAGCTCCTACGAACTCGCCTACCGCATGCAACAGGTCGCTCCGGAGGTCATCGACATCGCCAGGGAAGACGAGGCGACCCTCGCTCTCTACGGAGCAAAACCGGGCGAGGCCTCTTATGCGAACGCCTGCCTCACGGCGCGGCGGCTCGTCGAGCGCGGAGTGCGGTTTGTGCAGATTCATCACGAGGCCTGGGATCACCACGGGGGGCTCACCAAGGGACTGAAGGAGCAATGCGACGCGACCGACCGAGCCAGCGCCGCCCTGGTCACGGATCTGAAGCAGCGCGGTCTGCTCGAGGACACGCTCGTCATCTGGGGCGGAGAATTCGGACGCACTCCGATGGTTCAGGGCGGAAACGACGGACGTGACCATCATCCGAATGCGTTCTCGATGTGGTTCGCCGGGGGCGGGACCAGGGCCGGTCAGACCATCGGGGAGAGCGACGAGTTCGGCTTCAACGTCGTATCGGAAAAAATTCACGTACACGACCTTCACGCGACGCTTCTGCATTTGTTGGGATTCGACCACGAAAAACTGAGTGTCCGCGCCCAGGGGCTCGACTTCCGCCTGACCGGCGTGGCGGGCGAAGTCGTAAAAGCGCTGATTGCGTGACAGTGCGTGGTCTTTCGTGTGCTCCGCCTGGGCTCACCGGAGCGTGAGCAGGTAGGCAAGGAGATCCGCCGCCTGCGCGTCGGGCAGGGCCTCGAGCAAGCCTTCCGGCATCAGGGAGCGGCGGATGTATCGAGTCGATTCGATCTCGTGACGCGGGATGCGCTGGTCGCCGCCGGTCGGCTGCCGGACCACGACGGCATCCCGGTCCTCGCTGACAAAAAAAGCGTCGATGAGATCGCCATTTTTCCTCGCGACACGGTAGATGCGGTAGCCCGGTTCCATGGCGGCATTCGGCGTGAGAAGATTGCGGAGAATTGCCTCGATCCCCATCGCACCGACCCCGGAGAGGTTCGGTCCGATCTGGCCACCATCGGCTCCAATCTGGTGACAAGCAAGGCAGAGCGCGGCGAAGGATTTGCCTGTGGAAGGGTCTCCTTTCGGCGCAAGGGCGGCGTATTTCACGAATCGGGTGTCGAGATCCTTTGCCTGGTCCTCTGTCAGCAGAGGCTTTGTG
>CALDKL010000119.1 GCA_937898895.1 uncultured Verrucomicrobiae bacterium
ATGAGGGCGCGATGAAATGCCTCCCTGAGCGATTTTTTCAGTTCCGCCGCATCATCGATTTTCGCTCCCGATTTCCAGAGGGAACGCCAGGTTTTGGCATCCTTGGTCACCTTTTCTTCGACCAGCTTTTGCCAATGCGCCGGATTGTTCGCCGCATCGTGCCAGACGCCGCGTCCGCGACCAAAATGGGCAACGCCGAGATAGAGCAGCAGGATCGACTTCACCTGATCGAGAAAGTGGGCCTCGGTCCAGCGCACCTGATTCGTCCCCGTTTGGGTGAGGTTGTAACCGCTTGCCAGCCCGTAGGAAATCAGTCCTCCGAGGACCATGCCCGAGAGCGCTCCGCCTCCGAAGGTCATGCCTCCGGAAGCCAGGTCGGCAACGAGTCCGCCGAGGAGGCCCGAGCCAACTCCTCCGATCGCGGCCATGAGCGACTCCTCGACTTTGCTTTTCACCAGAAAAGCCTCGCGCGACACCTCGGAGAGCCGCGCGGCGGTTTCGCCCGACAAGCCATGTCTCGCGATGAGCTGATTCACCGTCTCCTTGGTCCGATTCGAGAGACGCGCCGACATGGCCTGCTGGGCTCGTTCGAAGGTGCGCTCCCGGTCCCCCCTGCGCACGAAGCGCTTCCATTGGTCGAACAGGGAAGCACTGGGCAGCGTTTCTGTGTCGGACAAGGCTTTGCAGGCGAGGTCCGCCATCATGGCGATGGAATCGTTGAAGACGTCGAGCTGGCGCGACGCCCACGCCTCGCCGAGGAGGCGAGCGGTCTCGCGCTTCCCTCCGGAAAGAACGGTTGCTGCCTGAGAAAAAATCCGGTGCTCCTGGATCCAGCAACGGGTGAAGGCGTCGAGGGTCGTAACCTGCTTCACCACCTCATGCTTCGCGAGGTGCTCCCGCCACAGCGTTTCGTTGCGCCAATCACGCTCGGGGTCGGATTCCCCGGTCTGGTTGAGGAAAACGAGGACCGGTTTCCCGATCCACTCGATCACCTCGATCTCGAGATCGATATAACCGGTCTCGTCCGGAGTCTGCGAGGCGTCGACCAGGTAGAGGACGACATCGGCCTCGGACTGGACATTGCGGATCGCTTCCTGGCTGCACCAGAGCGACTTGTCGGTGACGCGGTCCCAGACCTGATGCAGGATCCAGCCCACCGGATTGTCGCTCGAGCGCAAACGTTTCGCGATCTTGGCGAGATTTGACCCAAAACCCGGAGTGTCCCAGAGCCGGGCACTCCGCCCTCCCGATTCGATGAGCGGATAGGACTCTGGCAGGATCGTGACGTGGGCGCTGTCGGCGACTTCGCCCACGTCTCGGCGCAACAAGGTGCGCGCGAGAGCCGTCTTGCCCACGTTGGTGTGGGAAATGAGGCTGAGCACGACTTCGTGCTCGGAAGGGATGTCGGATCCGGGCATGGCTCAGGGGGTGGAGGCGGAGATCGCCTCGGGATCGAGGAGCAGGGCGACCGAGGTGTCGGCAAAAAGACGCTTCCATGCCTCCTCGCGGGCAGAGCGACGCGCGGAAGCGTCGGCAATGTGGCGCGATTTCCGATCGAAGGCTGCGGCCTCGAGGAGGACGAACCGGACAGGGTTCGGAGCAAGGCCCAACAGGGTCTGATGAACGACGAGATGGGTCTCGCGCTCCGGCGTGGCGGCGAAGGAAAACACGGGGATGATCTCGGCGGTCTTGTCGGGCAGGACGACGGCTTGCTCCTCCTCGCCGAACTCCACAGGGGGCAGCCAGGTCGCATCGACCGCCGCGCCGAACTCGTCTTCGAGCCGCCGCACGAGTGAATGTTTGGTGGGTTCGTCAGGATGAAAGTTGTAGGGAACCAGGACGATCGGGCGGGCTGCTCCGGAGGAGGTCGCGAAAAGTCGGGCATAGTAGCGCGGCGCGGTGTCGCGGTAGGGCATCGACCGCGCCTGCCGGGTCGCCCGGACTCGCCAGAGGACCGCGAGGAGCATCCGCGGGAGGAGGACAAAAATCGCTATGGTCAGTCCGTACCAATGGATCCAGCGAGCCGCGTTTTCACCTTCCGCCTCAGCGCCGCGGATGAGGTCGAGTTCCGCCGCCGACGGCAGTGCCTCGCCCCCCAGGGCCGCCGCAGGACCCAGGACCACACCGAGCAGGGAGCGCAGCGTCGTGCTCTCGGTGAGAAAGGTACTTTCCCACACGGCGCGATATTCGGTGGCGAGACCCATCACATACATGCCCGCAATCGCCGAAGCGGCGAGAACGAAAGCGGCGAGATGCAGGACCGACTTCACCCGCGCTGTCGTCAGGGAGGCGGTAAGCCGAGACCAGCGCCGCTCGAACGTTTGCTTTGCCGCAGCGAGGATACGGGCGGAGGGATCGAGAGGGTCCGCACCCTCCGGAGGGCAGCGGTGAAACCAGGCGAACCCCTGCGAAAGGATCTGTGGCGAACGTCCCGTGAAGAAAAACCATGCCTCGCAAAGATAGACGAGGAAGCTCCAGGCGAGGATGCCGAGGAGGGGAAAGGCGAGAATGTTGATCCGTTTTTCCGGCCCGAGCGCGTTGGTGGCGTAGCCAGTCACCGCGGCGAAAGCGAGGAAGGCGAGGACGAGACCGGGATGCCGCGAGGTTTGGGCGGAAGCCGAGGGGTCGAGCCAGGTCGCGTCCGGCGGATGGCGATCGCGCAGTTTCTCGAGCAGGATCGTCGCGCGCCTGGCGAGAAAGCGATCCTCCGCCGCTCGCCCCGGATGCGCCGGGAGGGGAGCACCCGCCGCCACCGAAGCCTCCTGTCGGTCCTTCGGCGTCAGGAGCAATCCCGTCTCGTCGCTCTCCTCGATGGCGGCGAGCTTGAGAATGGTGCGAGTGTCCTCCGGATTCATCGGGGATTCATGGGAAAAGACTGTCCTCAAAGGGGTACGGGAGGCTCGAGGAGAACCGCAGCGCGTTTCGGATCGTGCGCGTAACAATGGGCGATCCCAATGGCGAGAGCATCTGCGGCGTCCGACGGAGGGGTTTCCGTGAGGGCGAGCAGGGCGCGCATCATGAAGGCGACCTGCTGTTTGTCGGCCGAACCCCGTCCGACCACGGCCTGCTTCACCCTCTTCGGCGCGTATTCGTAGATCTCCAGGCCGTGCTCGGCCGCAGCGAGCAGGGCGGCCCCTCGGGCCGCGCCGAGGGTGATGGCCGTGCGATAGCTCTGCACGAAGATGACGCCTTCGACCGCGCAGACCTCGGGCGAATACTCGCGAATGACCTCGACGAGTTTCTCGCGGATCGCGACGAGGCAAGCCGACTGCCGCAGCCCCTTGGGATTGACGATCACACCATAGACCAGCGCCCGCTGCGTCCGGCGACCCGGCGCGGGGGTGCTTTCTTCGATCACCGCGAAACCCGTGTTCCGCAGCGCGGGGTCGATGGCGAGAACACGCACGTGGGAAGATTACACGCTTTTGTCGGATGCACCGCCGCTTTCCTTTGGGAATTCGCCGGACGGGAGCCGTTTCTCAGTTCTCGTAAATGCGGACATTCGCATCGCGACGGAGCTTTTTCAGCCAGCTCTCGAGGTTCTTCTTCCGCTTCTCGATGGTGAGTCGCTTGTCGACCTCGCTCTCGAGTTCCTCGAAGGAAGGAGTCTTTTGCCCGACCCGGCCGTCGACCTTGAGGATCCGCCAAAAGACTCCGTCGTCGAGCGCCTGGCTCACTTGCCCGGCGGGAAGGCTGTAGGCGACACGGGTGAGTCCCTCGTTGAGGGTATCCTTGCCGAGGACACCGACATACCCTCCTTTTTCCGCGAAGCTGTCCGCCGAATACTTCTTCGCCAGTTCGCCGAAATCACCGCCCTCGCGCAGGGAACCCAGGACCGTGTCGAGCACCTTCTTCTGGTCCTCCGCGCTGCCGGTCGGAGTCTGCTTGGGGATGGACATGATCCGCAGTTTCGGCTGGCCCTCGGAGGCGAACTCGCCCTTGATCTTCTCATACATCGCCTTCTTCTCCCAGGGAGTGTTGGGCACGGTATCCTCACCGCCGTGTTTCGAGCGCAGCGCCTGCACCGCGATCTGGTCGCGCTGCATCTCGCGGAACTGCGCGATGGTCATGCCACTCTTTTTGAGTTCCTCCATGAATTTGTCGCGGTCACCCTTGAACCGGTCGGAAACAAATTGGTTCACCGCTTCGTCGATAAACTGGTCCTTGATCTGCCCGCCGAGTTTCTTGAATTCGCTGAGGATGAGGTTGCGATCAATGAGGTCGTCGAGCGCACTCTCCTCCATGCGCCGGATCTCGCGCTCGGCTTCGGTGCGGCTCACCATGCCCTGATTCCCCATCAGCCAGATTTGCACCTGAGTCTGCACGGCCTGATCCACCATCGTCTGGGTGATGGGCTCATTGTTGACCACTGCTTTGATGCGGTTCAGTTCGACCGGGGCCGCGTGCCCCGGCGAGGGGATCTGCGCCACGCCCGCCGCGAGCGCAAACACGGCCGTGAGGAGCTGTCGGTTCATCTTCATGCTGGGAAATTCGAGCGGTCGGTATTCTCTCACAGGTCGAGGACCCAGTCGAGGGCCGACTCAAGCCATTCTTCCCCGCCGTCCCCGGTTAAACGCGGAAACTTGCCGTTTATTTGAAGATACTTGCCGTTTTTTGTCAGCTTCAGCTTGCCTTCCTGGATCTCGAGAAGACTGCATCCTTTCCCGGCGGCGCGGATGCGGAGTTCGGTTGCAGCCAGGAGATGTTCGACCGCAGGCGGTGGCTTGCCGAAGCGATCCGTCCAATTCTCGCGCAGTAGATTGAGATCCTCGGTTCTTGAGGCCTCGGCGAGTTCCCGGTAGGCGGTGATGCGAAGACGCGCTTCGGGCATGTAGTCGGCGGGGATGAAAGCGGGCAGTCCGTCGGCGGGATTCTTCAGCCAGGCGGCCTCGTTGGTGCGGAGAAAATCGATGTGCATGGACAGGTCGACACGGTCGGCCGAGGGCTCGCCTTTCAGCTTCGCTACCGATTGTTTGAGAAGCTGGCAGTAGAGATCGAACCCGATCGCCGCGATGTGCCCGCTCTGCTGCGTGCCCAGCAGATTGCCCGCTCCGCGGATTTCGAGGTCGCGCATCGCGATTTTGAAACCGGCCCCGAGCGAGGAATACTGCTTGATGGCGTTGATGCGCTTGCGTGCGTCGCCACCCGTGAGCAGGTCGGGAGGCAGCAGCAGATAGGCATAGGCCCGCCGATCGGCCCGACCCACGCGGCCGCGGATCTGGTAGAGATCGGCCAGGCCGAAGCGATCCGCCCGGTCGATCATGATCGTGTTCGCATTCGGAATGTCGACACCGCTCTCGATGATCGTGGTGCAGACGAGGACATCGAATTCGTGTCGGACGAAACGGCTCATCACGTCCTCGAGCTGATCGCTCTCCATCTGTCCGTGTCCGACCTCGACCCGCGCGGCGGGCACGAGGTCGAGGATGCGGCGTCGCACTCCCTCGATCGACTTGACCCGGTTGTGCAGGAAAAACACCTGTCCCTGCCGCGCGAGTTCCTTCTCGATGGCCGAACGAATGATACGCTCGTCGTAAGGACAGACCGTTGTCGCGACAGGACGCCGATTCGGCGGCGGAGTGTCGATCACCGACATTTCCCGAACCCCCATCATGGAAAGGTAGAGCGTCCGCGGGATCGGGGTGGCGGAGAGCGTGAGCACGTCGACAAAACGCCACATCTCCTTGAAACGTTCCTTGTGCTGCA
>CALDKL010000120.1 GCA_937898895.1 uncultured Verrucomicrobiae bacterium
CTTCTCGTCGAGCCGATTGAGGAATTCCGGTTTGAACGCCTCCTTGGCCCGCTCGAGGATCTTGTCCCTCATCGTTCCGTAGTTTTCGTCTCCGCCGCCCATCGCCCCGAACCCAAGGGTGACCTGGCGTTTGATGACGTCGGCCCCCACGTTGGTGGTGAGGATGATAATGGTATTGCGGAAGTCGATCTTGCGTCCGAGCGAGTCGGTGATCATGCCTTCTTCCAGGATCTGGAGAAGCAGGTTCATGACATCGGGGTGGGCTTTCTCGATCTCGTCAAAAAGCACGACCGAATAGGGCCGACGGCGCACTGCCTCGGAGAGTTGCCCCCCCTCTTCATACCCGACGTAGCCGGGAGGAGAACCGATGAGACGGCTGCTCGTGAACTTCTCCATGTACTCCGACATGTCGATCTGGATGAGCGCTTCCTTGTCCCCGAACATAAACTCGGCGAGGTTGCGGGCGAGGTAGGTTTTGCCGACCCCGGTGGGCCCCAGGAAGATAAAGGAACCAATGGGACGGCGCGGGTCTTTGAGGTCTGCGCGGCTGCGACGCAGGGCGCGCGAGATCGCGGCGACGGCCTCGTCCTGACCGATGATGCGGCTCTTCAGTTCGTCCTCCATCTTGAGGAGTTTCTCGGTCTCCTTCTCCTCCATGCGCTGGAGAGGAACGCCGGTCCATTTCGAGACGACGGTCATGATGTCGTCCTCCTCGACGGTGACGATCTTTTCCTCATTGGTGGCCCGCCACTGCGAGAGGATGTCTTCGACCTCCTGGCGCTTGTGTTTCTCCTTGTCCCGGAGACCGGCGGCATTTTCGAAGTCCTGACCTTTGATGGCCGCCTCCTTCTCGGCAACGATCTTCTCGATCTCGGCCTCGAGTTCCTTGATCCGGGGTGGGCGCGTCATCGAAGAAATGCGCGAACGGGCCCCGGCCTCGTCGAGAATGTCGATGGCCTTGTCGGGAAGAAACCGACCCGTCAGGTAGCGGGCGGAAAGTCTCACGCAGGCCTCGATGGCCTCGTTCGTGTAGAGAGCCTTGTGGTGCGCCTCGTATTTCGAGCGCAGACCCTGGAGAATGAGAATGGCATCCTCGACGCTGGGTTCCTCGACCTTGACCTGCTGGAAGCGTCGTTCGAGGGCGGCGTCCTTCTCGATGAACTTGCGGAACTCGTTCATCGTGGTCGCACCGATGCATTGCAACTCTCCGCGACTCAGGGCCGGCTTGATGATGTTCGAGGCGTCCATGGCCCCCTCGGCGGAACCAGCCCCGACGATGGTGTGAAGTTCGTCGATGAACAGGATAACGTTTTTCGAACGCCTGATTTCGTCCATGACCGCCTTGATGCGCTCCTCGAACTGCCCACGGTATTTCGTGCCGGCGACCATGAGGGCGAGGTCGAGGGTGATGACACGTTTGTCGCGGAGCAACTCGGGCACATTGCCTGAAGCGATCTCCTGGGCGAGACCTTCGGCGATGGCCGTCTTGCCGACACCGGCCTCCCCGATGAGGACGGGATTGTTCTTCGTGCGGCGGCAGAGGATCTGGATGACGCGCTCGATTTCACTGCTCCTCCCGATGACCGGGTCGAGTTCGCCGTTGTTGGCGAGTTCAGTGAGGTCGCGCCCGAAGGCCTTCAGGGCGGGCGTCTTGCCCTCCTTGCGGCTGCCGACACCGGGTTCCTCGAAATCATTCTCCTCTTCTTCGCTGGGAGTGCCCGAAAAATTCGGATCCAGTTCGCGGAGGATCTCGTTGCGGGTGCGCTCGATGTCGACTTCGAGATTTTTCAGCACTCTCGCGGCGACCCCGTCGCCTTCGCGAAGCAGCCCCAGGAGGATGTGCTCGGTCCCCACGTAACTGTGATTGAGGGCCTTCGCCTCCTTGCCGGCGAGGGCGAGAACCTTCTTCACCCTCGGCGTATAGGGAATATTGCCAATCATCTTCGCCTCGGGTCCGTTGCCGACCTGTTTCTCCACCTCGAGACGCACGGTCTCGAGATCGAGATTCATCTTTTGGAGCACATTGACCGCAACGCCCTGGCCGAGCTTGATGAGACCGAGGAGAAGGTGCTCGGTGCCCACGTAGTTGTGATTGAAGCGGTCCGCCTCCTTTCGGGCGAGAGCGAGAACCTGTTGAGCGCGGGGGGTGAAGTTATTCATCGTCGTTGTCCCTGTCGGTGAGTATACTCCCAAAATCGGGCGGCGTCAGCCCAATTAAACTCTTGCGGATGATGTCGGCACGCAAAATGTCGCGTTCCTCCGGAGAAAGCTTACATTTCGCCGAAATTTGCAAGTGGGCGGGCTGGATTTCGGTCAGCAGAATGGTGATCGCCTCGCGCTCCTCTTCGGGGATAAACCCGAGATCGCACCCCAGCCGGATCATGGAGAGGTGGTTCAGTGCCTCCTTGGAGGAGATGATGTGGGCGTATTTGAGAACGGCAAACGCACGCCCGATGTGATCCCGCATCACCGTGGGACGGTCCTCGAGGATCTTCATTCGTGCGTTTTTCTCGTTGGCGATGAGCTGCCCGATGACGCGGTCGAGATGGGCGATGATCTCCTCCTCGCGCATCCCGAGGGTATTCTGGTTGGAGATCTGGAAAAGGTTGGCGAGAGCCTCGGTGCCCTCTCCATACAGTCCCCGCACGGCGAGGCCGATCTTGTTGGCCCCCTGGATCGTCTGGTTGATCTGTTCGCTCAGGACGAGCCCGGGAAGATGGAGCATGGCCGAGGCGCGCATCCCGGTACCCAGATTCGTCGGGCAGGCGGTGAGGTAGCCATACTGGCGATCAAAGGCGTAGGGCAGATGGACTTCGAGTTCCGTGTCGATTTCGTCGAGAGACTGGTAGGCGGCGAGGAGCTGGAGCCCTGGCCGGATCGCCTGCATGCGGAGATGATCCTCTTCGTTGATCATGACACTGATCGTCTGGCGTCGGTTCATCACCGTGGCGCAGCCGGGCCCCTTGGCTGCATGTTCGCGGCTGATGAGGTGGCGTTCGACGAGAACCTGTTTTTCGATCGCGGTGAGCTGAGTCATCTCCTCGGAAAAGGAATCCCTCATCTCGGTCAGGTCCTCGAGCGCGGGACGGACACGCTCCATGACGCGGGCGCGATCCTCTTTCTTCGCCCAGCCGGGGAAGGGAAAGCCGACGAGATTGCGGGCGAGGCGGACCCGGCTCGTCATGACGATATCGTTCTCCGGACCAGGGGTCCGCATCCATTCGGCCGGTTTTTTCAGCAGGGTGGAAAAGCGCATCGTTTCGTGGGGATGGTCAGGGAGCAACTCGGTTTCCGATTGTCGTGGGGCGGAGAGGAGAACGTTCAGGCATCGCCGATGAGGGCTTCCAGGCGCGAAATGGCATCGCGCAGCCGGGCCGCTTCTTCGTAATCCTCGTCCTCCACCGATTTGGACAGTGCTTGTTTCAATTCGCTCAACCTCAATCGAGGATTTGATTCGGTCCGAGAGACGGGGGATGAGGCGGAGAGCCGGTCCCCCGGGGCGGGAAGATGCCGGGGCACCTTGCCGATGTGGTGGGTGTGCTTGTGCATCGCTTCGAGGAGGCCGTCGAGCCCCTCGGTAAAGACGTGGTAACACTCGGCACATCCGAAGCGGCCCGTCTTCTTGAAGTCGGTCTGCGAGAATCCGCAACTGCTGCAGACGAGTTCGTTCCGTGCCGGAGCGGGATCGAGTGACGTGTGTTTGCCCATGCCCTCGAGCATGTCGGCAAGGGCGAAACCCGTCGGGTCGGTGACACCCTTGTCGTCGGCGCAGGATTTGCAGAGGTTGACCTTCTGCAGATGCCCCTCGGCCATCTGGCTGAAGAAAATAGTCGCCTTTTCGCTTTGGCAAATGTCGCAGTTCATGAAGTGGCAGGAGGAATCTCCGTGCCGTCGCCCTGTAGGGCGATCGACGCGGAATCCTCCGTACCTTACGACACGAAAGCCGATTCGTAAATCGCAGTCCCGGTAGTTTGCACGAGTTTTCGGAAATCGGCGATGAGCCGACGGGTGATCGGACCCGGCTCTCCCGTGCCGATGACACGCTTGTCGTATTCCGCGACCGGGACGACCTCGGCGGCGGTCCCGGTCAGGAAGACCTCGTCGGCGGTATAGAGATCGTAGCGGCTCATCTCCACCTCCCGCAGCTCCAGCCCGGCGGAGGCACAGAGTTCCAGGACCACTCCACGGGTGATTCCGTAGAGCGAACCCGAGGCTACCGTGGGGGTGAAAACCACTCCGTTTTTCACGAGGAAGATATTGTCTCCG
>CALDKL010000121.1 GCA_937898895.1 uncultured Verrucomicrobiae bacterium
CCGATGATCTCGCCGAGGTTCTTGCCCGTGGTGATCATGCCCCAGCCGCCGATGGAGTGGAAGCGCGCCGCGATCGCGCCTTCCGGGAGAAGGGAGGGGGTGTCTTTCGAGATCACCGCATAGGGATGATCCACTCCGAGTACGAAGAAATGTTCACCGTCGGCGAGGCTGCGGCCGTCCCTCCGTTTTGTCGTTCCAGAGGCGAATTCGTAGGCTCCAAGGACATGTTCGGGGCGAAAATCGCGTGATCCGACTCCGTAGATGCCGTTGCAGATTCTCGGGAATTCCTCCGGAGTAAGCGGAGGGAGGGTGGCGTCGCCGCCATGGAGATGGGCTTCGAGTGCCTTGCTGAGGGCGGTACGGATGTCGCGACCGAGGGGGTTGTCTCCCGCCATGCCTTCGTCGGTGCGCTCGAGAATGATGACCTTCTTCTTCCCTCGCAGGGCGGCGATGACGGCGGCCTCGGGGAAGGGGCGAATCACGTTGACGTGAATGGATCCGACCCTGGCATTGCGCTGATTGCGCAGGTAGTCACAGGCTGCTTCGATGTTTTCGGCGGCGCAGCCGAGCGAGACGAAAACGGTATCGGCGTCTTCGGTCTTGTAGCAGTCGAGGAGACCGTGATGCCGTCCGGTGAGATCTCCGAATTCCTGGAACGCCTCCTCGAGGAAGGCCAGGATGGGTTCATTCCACTGGTCACGCCGGGCCGCGATGCCGTTCATGTGATGCTCCTGGTTTTCGACGGGACCAAGGAGGATGGGGTGTTTCAGATCCATCATCGCCGGGACGCGACGGCGCTTTGGCCCGAAGAGTTCCTGCTGTGCCGGGGTCGGACAGTCGATGAAGTCGCCCGGTGCTCCGAGGAATTCGCGGAGAAACGCTGCCTCCGGTGCGAGCCAGGCGCGCTCGGAGTGCGTCGTGAGCATGCCGTCCTGCACGTTCATGCCTGGGTTGAGACTCTTTTCGGTCACTTTGCGCAGGATGATGGCCTGGTCGGCGGCTTGTTGGGCGTCTTTGGCGAAGAGGATGGTCCAGCCGGTGTCGAGAGCGGCGTAGATGTCATCGTGTCCGCAATGGACGTTCAAGGCGTGTTTGGTCAGGGCGCGGGCACCGACCTGAAGCACCATGGTCGAGCACTTGCCGGGCGCGTGGTAGTATTGCTCCATCGCGTAGACAAGTCCCTGCCCTGAGGTGAAATTGACGGTGCGGCGTCCGGTGACGGCGAAGGCAGTGGCTCCGCCCTGGGCGGCGTGTTCACCCTCGGTCTCCACTGCGATCTTCTGATTGCCCCAGACGTCGAGTTCCCCCATGGCATACGACAACTGGTAGAGTTCGCCTCCCTCGGTCGAGGGGGTGATGGGGTAAAAGACTCCCCCCTCGGTGATGCGTGTTTCGACGTATTTGGCGACGAGGGTGTTGCCGTTGCAGGTGACGCGGATCCCTGGATAACGCGGCGAGGTGCTGGTGTCCGGCAAGTCGGTTCGCGAGGATCGGGAAGTAAGATTCGACATGGCGATAGATGGGTTGGGCTCCGAAACGTTGCAGGACCGGAACGTAGCGGAAAGCGGCGAGGTGGTCACCAATAAAAATCATCACAAGATTGGCGGAGTCAGAACAAGATCGGCGGAGGACCCTTCAGGGGAGGGACGGATTCCGCCGAAGAGGGGGGGCGATTCGGATGTCTGGATGGCGTGACAAATTCTTTGCAATGAGAATTGCGGACGTTTATATCAAATGCCAAACCCAAGTTGTATCCCCCCCCTCAATGAGTCCCACTGCGACATCGGAGCCATCCGGCACCAACCTCTCTTCCGCCTCGTCCGGAGGAGTCAATGAACTTCAACAGGCGGTCATCCGCTTCGCCGGAAACTCCCAGGACGGGATTCAGACGATCGGTGGCCTGCTCGCCAAGCTCGCCGGACGCAGCTCGCGGGAAGTCATGACCTACATGACGATCCCCTCGACCATTTCGGGCGGCCCCTCCATTTTCCAGGTACACCTCGGTTCGGGCGAAGTGCTCTCGGCGGGGGACGAATCGGATTTCCTCTTTGCCTTCTACCAACACAGCTACGACAGCCACATCGGCTCGCTCCGCGCGGGCGGGATCTGTATCTACGACACGGATACCGTGGAAACGGTCAAACCAGAGATCGACGCCATGCATGTCGGCATTCCGATCACGAGTGCCACGGTCGAGGCACTCGGCGGCAGCTCACGCGAGAGGGGCAAGAACGTGTTTGTGCTCGGCCTCGTCACTCAGATTTTCAAGCTGAACAAGGAGAAGGTCGTCGGCCTCGTCTCGCGCCAGTTCGGGGGCAAGAACGAAGATGTTCTCCGCAATGCCATGCTCGCGTTCGACGCGGGATTTGCCTATCCGGTGGGGGATCTCCTCAAGACCAGCTACGAACTCCAGCAGGGGCGCGGGACCTCTGCCGACAAAGTCACGACCGATGGCAATACGGCGCTGACCCTCGGATTGCTCGCGGGCGGGGTCCGATATGGGGCGGCCTACCCGATCACTCCCTGGTCGACCGTGATGGAGCAGTTGAGAGTGGAGTTGCCAAAGTATGGAGGGCTTTTTGTCCAGGCGGAGGATGAGCTGGCGGCCGTGGCCATGGCGCTGGGATTTGCCTACGCGGGGCATACGGTCGTGACGGGCAGCTCCGGGCCGGGGATTTCACTGAAAATGGAGGCACTCAGCTACGGGACTATGGCCGAGTTGCCGCTCGTCGTCATCAACGTGCAGCGCGGTGGTCCGAGCACGGGCCTCCCCACCAGCGTGGAGCAAAGTGATCTGATGCAGGCAATTTATGGGAGCCACGGCGACTGCCCCCGAATCGTCCTCGCGCCGAAGAATGTTGCCGATTGCTTCTATACCGCCGTCGAGGCCTGTGAACTGGCGCGAAAATACAGTTGTCCGGTGTTTGTCCTCACCGACATGGCCCTTGCCTCGCGGATCGAGGCTTTCGAGCAGCCCGATCTCGCGAAGTATGTCCACAACCCCGTCCTCGACCTGGCACCTCGGGGGGAAGAGTTCAAACCCTATCCGCTCGACGGCCTGACGCGCCACGCACCTCCCGGTTCTCCCATGAAGGCGGGCACCTACCCGGTCGTGACGGGTCTCGAGCACGATGAGTGGGGCCATCCCAGCGCCAATCCGGATACCCACCAGAGAATGATGGAACGTCGTCGTGAAAAGATCAAGACCTGTGGCGCGACCCTGCCCCTTCCGGAGAGCTTTGGGGATGAAGCCGGAGAAATTCTCCTCGTAGGCTGGGGCTCGACCTGGGGACCGATCCGCGAGGCGGTGGGTCGCCTCCGCGACAAAGGCCGCAAGATCGGGTGCATCCACCTGCGCCATCTCAATCCGATGCCCAACGGGATGGAGGAGATTTTCTCGAACTATGCTCACGTCCTTGTCGTCGAGATGAACGACGAAGGACTCTACGGGTTCGGCCAGCTCGCCACTCTCTTGCGGGCACGGCACTGCGATCCGAAGATTCGATCCATCTGCAAGACCGATGGCCTCAATTACAAAGTTCGCGACATCGTCTCGCGCGTCGAGGCTGCCACTGAAAAAGCCTGAACCATCCGCCTCACTCTCACCCCTGTTTTTCCCATGTCAGCCATCGCCGAAGCCCCCAAGCCGATCACCAAAAAGGATCTCACCGCCGACCACCCGACCTGGTGTCCAGGGTGCGGCGATTTCGCCGTGCTCGCTTCCTTCTTTAAAGTGCTCGAAAAACTTCAGATCCCCCACGAGAAGATCTGCACGATTGCGGGGATTGGTTGTTCGTCCCGCTTTCCCTACTTTGTGAACGGGCACGGGGTTCACTTCATCCACGGTCGTTCCCTGCCCTTTGCCACCGGCGTGAGCCTGTCCCGCCCCGATCTGCATGTCTTCGCATTCGGCGGCGACGGCGACGGTTACTCCATTGGCGGAAATCACCTCGACCATGCTGCCCGCAAGAATGTGAATCTCACCTACATTGTGATGGACAACTTCGTCTACGGTCTGACGAAGAAACAGACTTCACCGACGAGTCCGAAGGGATTCAAATCGAAAACCGACCCGACCGGGGCGATTGACCAGCCGGTCAATCCGATGAAAAAGCTCGTCTACGGAGGTGCTTCCTTCGTGGCGCGCACTCATGCCGCCCAGGTGAAACACATGATGGAGGTCTTCGAGCGCGCCATCCTCCATCCGGGTTTCAGTGTCGTCGAAGTTCTTTCCGAGTGTGTCGTTTTCTACCCAGGGGCCTTTGA
>CALDKL010000122.1 GCA_937898895.1 uncultured Verrucomicrobiae bacterium
CGGAGGAGAAGGGCACGACGAGACTTTCGATCTTGCCGTCGAGCGTGGGGATCTCAACCGCGACCCGTTCGCCGCTGCGGTGTTTCGTATCGGCAGGCAAGGCGTAGTACCAATCGACGGTGTTGGTCAGGGCGTTCGCCGTCGGCGGCCCGGCCACGGGTTGGGCGCTTTGTGAGGATCCGGATCCGCCCAAGGGACTGACGCCTGCCGGTGCTTCAGGGTCCAGGAGAGCGGATTCGCCGCTGTAGACTGCAACGCGCACCCAGGCGCGCTTGGCTCCGCCGGATTGGCCGACAGGCGCGCCAAGGAGATCGCGTTGAGCCTTGGCGGTGGCCATGGCGGCCTCGGCGAGGGCGAGGGACGTCTTCGCCTCATCGACTCCGCGCACGCTGCCAGCCTCTGCGTCGAGCATCTTTTGCGCGCGTTCCACGGCGATTTTGGCGGCGTCCATCTGCACCTGCGCCTGAAGGATGCGTCCGTCGGCGGTTGCCTGCAGATCGGCGAGACGCAGGACTTCCTCAAGCGTGCCCCCGAGCACGGGTGCGACGGGTTTGCCCTCGGCCGCGAGCGGGGTGACCACTTCGCCGGAAAAGAGACGCACCGCGGGGAGAGTGCGTCGTTCCACCGCGACGACCTTCAATCTCAGGGCTTCCTCGGCCTCCGGCTTCATAGTGAGGATGACGAGATCCCCTTCCTTGGTGATCGTGGCCGGGGCGGAGCCGCCAGCATCGGCGGCGTGAAGCGTGCCCGCCGCGTGAATCGTGAGAATCGCGAGAATGAGGACTGGAAACAGAATCGCTTTCATGGGGAGAGGTCAGCGGAGGGTCGCCTGCATGGCATCTTCGAGCGCCCCGGCGGCGGTCAAGGCTTCGAGATTCGCGGCCATCAGGGCGACGTCAGCAGTGCTCGCCTCGATCCGGCGGCGGGTCAGTTCCAGCGCGGAGATTTCGCCTCCCTCGACCATGCGCCGGGTGGTGTCCGTGGCGGTTGCGGCATCCCGTGCCATTTGGGCCGCTGTCGCCGCCTTGGCTTTGGAGGCCTGATAGGCGGCAAGCGCGACGTCGATTTCGCCCTCGATCACTCCCTGCTGGGCGAGGAATCGTTTCTCGGCGGTGATCCTTCGCGCCTCCGCCTCCGCGATGGGGCCGCGATTGCCGTTCAGGGGCAGTTCGAAATTCAACCCCAACTGCCAGCGGTTCTGACCGGAGTTGTAGTCGTAGCCGGGACTCAGATTGATGTCGGGATATTGCTTCGCGAGTTCCAGTTTCAGAGCGGACTCGGCGGAGGCGTAGTCGGCGAGAAGGGCCATCAGGTCGGCCCGCTGGGTGAGGGCATAACGGCGACACTCGCCCGGCTTGATTCCACCGAGGCTCCGGAAGGTCGAGAAATCCAGATCGACGGCCCGCAGCGCCGTCAGCGGCACTCCGATCGCCGCCGCGAGACGCGCCTCGCCCGTGACCGCGAGCCGCTCGGCGTCCTGTCGGGCGAGGCGGGCACGGTTGATCATGAGTCGGGCCTGGGTGAGCTCGAATTGCGAGACGTCCCCGGCCTCCATCTGCGCGGTCAATTTCTTGATCGCTTCTTCATGTAGGGCCTCCTCCGTCCGCAGCAGACGGATGTTTTCCTTCGCCCCATGGACTTCGAGCATCGCCGCCCGCACTCGCGAACGCGCAGTCCAGGCCCGGGCCGAGACCCGCCACCTCGCCGCCTCCGCTGCCGCCATGGCCTGCTCCGTGCGACGCGAGCGTTTGCCCGCCGTTTCGATGGGGAGGGAAAGGCTCGGGTTGATGAACCACGGAGTAAAGGCCACCGGGCTGCTCGTCCACTGCGGAGAGAACGTGAAAACCGGGTTCGGTCGTTGTTGTGCGGTCAGGATCGAGGCGGCCGCTTGCGCCGCTTCGGCTCGGGCGAGTGCGACGTCCGGATGAAAATACGTCGCGGCGAGAGCCAACTGGTCCACCGTCCAGGAATGCCCGGATGCCTTTTGCTCCTCGAGAAAGGCTTTCAGTCCCGCATCATCGAGCGAACGGCCCGCGTAGGCAGCGCTGGTCTCCTCCGCGATGAGGGGTCTCTCCTCAAACTGCACGCACGAGGCGAGCAGGCAGGCGGCGAGGGCTTGAAGTAGCAAGGCGACTTTCATGGGCGTCCCATAAATGTCGAGTGACGGCCGGTCTCTCACCCAAGTCAAGACACCCGCAAGAAGATGACAGTATCTTCATTTTT
>CALDKL010000123.1 GCA_937898895.1 uncultured Verrucomicrobiae bacterium
TTCCTTCTGGGCGGCCCGGCAGTTGGAGGATCATTTTGGCCTTTCGAGACCTGGGGTGCTCTATCCTCCCGTGCCCCTGCCTCCCGCTCCACCCGTTGCCACGCGCGATCCCTTTTCCTTTGTCTGTCTCGGACGCGTCGTCCCGGAGAAAGAAGTGGATCGCATCATCCATATTCTCGCGAGGCTGCGGGCGGAAGGTTTTCCGGTGACGCTCACCATTGCCGGGGACGTGAACGGATCTGAGTACGCCAGAGGTATCGCCGATCTCGCAGCGAGTCAGGGAGGATGGATCTCCACTCCCGGATTCCTCCACCTCCGGGAAAAGCAGGAGGTGCTCTCCACCCATACCTTCGCGATTCATGGCTGCCGCATCGAGGCATTCGGCATCGCCGTTGCCGAGATGGCTGCGATGGGCTGCATTCCCATTGTCCCGGCAAGCGGGGGCGCGGGCGAGATCGTGGCTTTTCCCGAACTTCAGTTCGATTCCGATGAGGAGGCGGTCGCGAAGATCGCCGATCTCCTTCGCAATCCCGCCCGCGTGCGCGAACTGGCTGCCCGCATGCCGGGGCAAGCCGACGGGTTCTCCCCGGAACGTTTCGTCGAGCGATTGCGGGAAGCTGTGGTAGACTTCGGGCAATCTGGCACCGTTCGCACTCATGCAAGTCATCCGAAAAATCCGCGAACGGCTCACTGATCCCGTCTTTTATCGGAAGCGGATACGGGGGATGGTACGCGGCTTCCGCTCCTTTCTGGACTCCGGGGAACTCCTCGGTTCGGAGCGTTTTCGAGGAATTGCTCGGGCCGTCATCGTCGTGGCCCATCCCGACGACGAGGTCTTTTGTTCGGGGCTGATCTGTGAGCTGAAAGAGGCTGGCGCGCAGGTCAGGGTGCTCTGTCTCACGAAGGGCGAGGGAGGGCCCTGCGGAGGACATCCCCGCGAGGAACTCGGGCGAGTCCGGGCGGAGGAAATGAAGCGGGCCTGTGACGTGCTCGGCGTGGATGAACTCGTATTTCTCGGTCACCTCGATCCGGAAGGAAAAGGGTACCGGGTCTTTGCGCCCGACGTGAGCCCGACGGATCTCGCCACTCAGCTGCGTCCCCATCTCGAGGGGGGTGATCTCGTCGTCTCGCACGGCAGTGGCGGGGAATACTGGCACCCCGCGCATCTCCTCGTCTTTGAATCCGTCCGCCTCGCTTTGTCCGGAGAGGAGGGCGAGGGGACCACCTGGCTTAGCTTTTCGGCGCGCCGCCCCGAACATCCCTTGCAGGAACTCATCAACTGGGATGACGAAGCCTATCTCACGATTGATGGCACTCGGCACGAACGCACTCGCTTGCGCGCCCTCGACAGTCATCACACTCAGCTCGGACTCTTTTCCAAATTCGCGAAGGGCGACCACGCCGACTTCATTCGTTATACGGCCATCGAGACCTACGCCCGGCAGCGGCGCGGTCGCTGCCTACAGATCCCGGAACCGGCTGATGAAGGCGAAGGCGAGCGGGATCATCGAAGCGACACTCGCCGCGAAATCCCCGACCGCAAAGCGGAAGGGCAGGGAGAGTGACGTCGTCACGAGGATCGCGCAGGCCAGCACGGCAGAGCCAATCACGAAGATTCCCAATGGAGAAAGTCGGCGGTGCAGGCCGACGGAGTCGAGTTGCTCTCGCAGCGGGTCGAAATAGGCATAGGCGATCGCGGCGACGAGTATGGGACCGAGGACGGCATATTCGGCAAGGAGGGGAAGCCCAATCAGGGAAAGGTAGAGCGAGTGTGCCAATACGATGCCGAGAAACACGGCGAGGAACTCCTCCCATCTTCGAAAACGGCGCTCAAAAAGTCGCCAGAGTGCATAGCCGGCGACACCGGTCAGCGAGATGTGGAGGACTGAGGAAGTGAGCAGGCGAATCCAGGCGCTCCGGCCCGAATCGGAGAAGAAGAACACAGAGAGATTCTCGAGGAAGGCGAAACCGAGCCCCGTCAATCCTGCGAGAAGGAGCGCATCGATGGCTCGGCCGCGTCGGAGCAGGTGGGCTGCGACGGGGGCGAAAGTGAGGAGTTTGAGGGACTCCTCGCGCAGCGATACCCCGGCGAGGAAATAGAGAAGTTGCTGTGCCGGGGGATCCTCCTCGCGGAAGCGAAAGCCGCGCATTCCCTCCTGTATCAGTGCCGCGTAGGAAGCCAGAATCGAAGCAAGGACACCGAGGATCAGGGCGATCCCTCCCGCCAGGAGAAAACGGGGGGCGGGCGGCCGAAATGAGAGGAGGATCGC
>CALDKL010000124.1 GCA_937898895.1 uncultured Verrucomicrobiae bacterium
AGCCATGAACCGCCGCGCCATGCTCGCTTCCCTCGCCGCTGCAACAATCTGTCACGGCGCGAATGAAAGGCGCTGTTTCGCCCTGGGAAAGAGGAAGGGCCGCTGGTGGTTTCTCACTCCCGACGACACGCCCTTCTTCTCCATCGGCCTCAATCACATTGACCCCTCGCCCTTGCGGTATTCCACAAACGGAGACTTGTGGGAGCACAAATATGGCAACTCGATGGAAAGATGGCTCAAAGAGGCCGTCGCTCCCGATCTGATTGCATGGGGTTTCAATTCGGTCGGCTGGACGCAGGAGGTCGTGACCCGCGGGAAGACCATCCGGCGTCACTCGCGCGCTTTCACCTTCGAGGAATATCAGTGGCTTGGGATGCCGTATTGTCACCAGCTTCCCTTCGCCGACTTTCATCAATGGGAGGCCGAGACTCGTCATCCGAACTTCGACGCCCCAGAGTTCGCCGAGTGGTGCGATTACGTCGCCCGCGAACACTGCGCGCGCATGAAGGACGATCCCAAACTCATCGGCTATTTCTACATCGACTGCCCCACCTGGATACACACGCGACCGGAGAACTCGTGGAAAGGGCCTCTTTACGATCCGGAGAAACTCAAGTCGGATGCCGGACGCAAAAACCTCCATGAGATGGCTTCGAAATGGTATCGCACCACACACGACGCCGTCCGCCGCTACGATACCCATCACCTGATCCTCGGCGACCGCTACGAAGCGAAACAGCCGATGGCCGAAGAAGTCATCGAGGCCTCGCTGCCGTATGTGGACGTACTCAGCTTTCAGCATTTCGCTCCGCCGGAGAAAGTCGCCGCAAACCTGAGCCATTGGCATCAAAAGACCGGCAAGCCCGTCCTGCTCGCCGATTCCGCCATCCAGTTTTCCAGTCCAGACGGGAACGGCCACCACGATGGCCCCGGCTACGCCCGATTGCTCTCCACCCTGCGAGAGATACCAGGCTGCATCGGTCTCCACCTCTGCGGTGCCTATCTGCGCAATGAAGTCCGAAAACGGGCCCTGCGCGATGCGACGGAGAAGGTGGATGAGGCGGTGATCGAGGCCATTCGGCAGGCGAACCGCGAAGCGACGGAGTGGATGGCAGGGTCGAAATGAACTTCCCAAACTCCGCTACCCATTCCGAGACCAGACCTCATTCGAGGCGCTCGAGTTCGCCGATTCCGTATTGGATGAGCTGTTGATTCACCAGTTTCGAAACGCGGTCGTCGACATAGATCACCTTCGGATAGTCTTCGAGTTCAATGTTGTGGATCCCATTCGGCGGAACTGCGGCAAACGCGGTAGCGAGATCCTTGATGTTCCTGATGAAGGTGCCATTGACCTTGTTTACCACCACCGAGCTGACCTCCTCGTAACCGAGCGTGCTCGGAGTCTTGAGGACATTGCTGAGAAAGACGAGTTTCTCGCGACCCTCTTCCTCGAAGGGATGCGGGTCGGAATTCGCATAGACCAGATTGAAGGGGGCGCGATTCGTCCAGTCCTCACCCCAGCTTTGCAGATAGGGGAGGGTCAGCTCCTGGAAAATGAGCCCTCCGAAGATGAGGTATTTCGGACCACGGTCGAACATGTAGGGGTCGATGAGATATTCCTCGGGACGCTTGCGGGCCAGAGGCACTTCCACGGAGAGCGGCTTTCCTTCGCGAATCAGATCCAGGCGGATCGTCTCCCCGACCCGGGCTCCCCCCCGGACGAGGTGGGAAAAGCTGAGTTTTCCGTATTTCGGATGGTTGTAGTTGCCGCGTGAATCGATGGTCTGCCCGGCGATCGAGAGGATCACGTCGCCCTCTTTCAGACCGGCCTTGTCCGCCGAACTTCCCTTCCCGACTTCCCTGACAAAGATGCCACCCTCCTTCCCGGTGATGCCGACATACTCACGGAAGGTCTCGTCGAGGGTCTGGGCGAAGGAGATCCCGAGGTTGGGGAAACCCTCGTATTTCCCGTCTCCGAGATCGGTGAGAAAAGCGGAGATCACCGGAGCGGGCAAAACGCTGGCGGTTTGTTCCTTCGAAGAATAGCTGAGGAGCATGCCGACGAGCTTTCCATTTTTCACCACCGGAAGAGTGAAACTGTTGGTGCGGGCCTGGAGGGAACCTTTCACCTGATAGAGCAGAAAGATCGATCCGGGAATGAAATATCGGCCCACATCGACACGGAGCACCTCGACGTCCGTGGAGACTCCGTCCCCATTGTCCTCGACCTGCCAGACATTGAGCTTGTCGCCTGCGACGACGGAGTCGTC
>CALDKL010000125.1 GCA_937898895.1 uncultured Verrucomicrobiae bacterium
ACTCCCTGCGCCGCCGAAAGTGGAGCCAGTGCATTGCGCAGCGTCGCGGTGGCGCGATCCTGAAACTCGACCGACTTCACGTCATCCCGGGCGTCGGGCGGACCGATCCAGAGAACTTTGGCACCGCGCGAAGTGGCCTCCGACAGACTCGTTTCGATCAAGCCCAGAATGCCCGCCGTGTAGCCGGAGGCAAGATCTTCCTCAAAATTCGTGCCCGCCTGGAAAAGAAAGAGGTCGGGATCGTAGGCCTCGACATATCTCGCGACCGAGAGAGGAGTCATCGACACCTCCGACCAGCGCCCACTTTCCCCCTGGGTCGCAGCGGGTTCGTAGATCCGGGTGAGGACGGGCGAGGGCCATCGTCCATTCCAGAAATACGGTGTCCCGTTTTTCACCGCGTGATAGAGCACCTCGTAGTCGCGAGCAACGAGTTCGCGCTGGAGCTGCTCTCCGAAGGGAAGAAGGCCCTGGGAGTCTCCCAAAACAAAAATTCGGATCTGGTCGGGCCGACTGCGCTCAACCGGTGCAAGGATTCCCGGGACGGGTGTGGCCCTCGGCACTTCCTCGGACCGCAGCGCGACGATGCCCGGCGGTGGCGGCGGCGGAACCGGAGTGCGGGGAAAGGGCGTGATCGCTGCCTGGTAGCGTTTCGGCTTCGGACTTGGCGGCACCTTTGCGACTTTTTTTGCTTTCTTTCCGAATCTCGAAAACAAGCCACCCGCCGAGGCGTCCGTTGCTGGCAAGGTCAGCCAGCAGAGTGCCATGCCGAGCATCGCAACCGTTCGGGCGGGACCAGAAAACCCAGGAAATTGGTCGGTTTTGCGCATCACATCAGATCCTTTTCCCAGAGACGACGGAACGATCTCCGCAATGCAATCCGCGATGCAAGAAAAAGACAAGACTCACCCGGGGGGAATTCCATTCTTGTTGGAATGGTAATTCTCACAATAACGAAAACAGCGAGTGATGCAGAATACTTGCCCCGAATCCTGGTCACTCAATCGAAATCCGCATCCCCGGAGGCGAAGACTTTGGCAATCGCCTCTACGGCACGATCTTCATCTTCTCCCGACGCCTCAATCGTGATCGAGGCACCCAGAGTCGCGCAGAGCGCGACGATTCCGAGGATGCTCCGGACATCGGCGATTCGTTCTCCGCAGCGCAGGGCAACGGAGGAATGGAACTGCTGGGCGGTGCGAATGATCCGGGCAGCAGGACGGAACTTCAGACCATCGGTCCACGAAACAACAAGGGTCGAGTGCTTCATGGAGGACTTGGACACCGAAAACGCGGTTTCGTTCAATGTTCCCTGCTTTCCCCCCGCACGGCCTCGATTCCGCGTTTCGGTCACTTGAAACCTTCCTCTTGCGGTCTATCGGACTACCATGAATCCTTTGTCCCTCCGGCCGATCCTGGTGACCGCTTCGCTGTTTGCGATGGTGATCGATGCGGCGGAGTTCGACATCACCCGATACGGTGCGGTCGCCAATGATGCCCGGGACGACACGCTCGCCATCCGTGCGGCACTCGAGGACTGCGGCAAGGCAGGCGGAGGCACCGTGATCGTACCGAAAGGGATCTTCCTCGTCTCGCGACAAGCGAGCGAGACTCCGATCCTGACAATCCCTTCCAAGACCACGGTTCGCGGCGAAGGCCATGATTCCGTGCTGAAGTTCGACCCCAGGGTGAACCAGTCGAATTTCTGGCGCATGCTCGGCTCCACGGTTGCCAGCGCCGACATCGCCATTCGCAACCTGCATCTCGACGGGGCAAATACCTATCCGGCCTATGTCAAAGGCACGACTCCCGAGCAGAATCACGGGATCTTTTTCTATTGCAAAGACGGCAATGTCGACCGCGTCACGGTGGAGGATTGCCTCATCGAAAACTTCTCGGGTGATTGCGTGTCCTTCTCGGAGGGCTGTCGAAACTTCACGATTCGCCGTGTCGTCGTGCGCAACTTCCTGCGTCAGGGCATCCAGATGGGCGGCGGCGAGGGAGATGGCGGACACCTCGTGACGAAATGCCATGATCTGGAACATACGATCCGACCCGGCGGCACCACCATCCACGTCGAACACGCCGAGGGCGGCAAAGGCTTTCACATCGTCGACAACACCTGTCGCTCCTCTCTGCTCGTCGGCGGCGGCGCGGAAGATCTCGTCGTGCGCGACAACGAGGTGACCGGACGCATCGAGGGCAACGGCATCCGGAACGGCACCTTTGAAAACAATCGCCTCACCGGTCTGGGCACCAGCCCGCTGATGCAGTTTGGCTACGCGGACGGTCTCGTTCTGCGCGGCAATACAATCCACAGCAAGGAGAATGCCGTGGGCATCTATGTCTGGGGCACCTCGCGCTACAATCCAGCCCCTTCGCAGCGCATCGTCATCGAAGGCAACACGCTCGATCTCCCCGGTCAGCCCATCTCACTCAATGGGGTGAAGGAGGTCACCGTGCGCGGCAACCACATCCGCAACAGCACCGCCCAATCCCCCGTCGAAACGAAACGAGGCGAGCAGGTCACGATCACGCCAACCGAATAAGATCGGATAAGGGGACGGACCCATTCCGAATCGACAACGACATGAAACCCATCCACCCGATTCTTCTCGCTTTCTGCCTCCTCACCGGCTCCGAGAGGCAGGCCCAATCATCGGAAGACCTCGCCAAACAAGCGACACCGGAACCCTTTCATCCGGAAACGCTCGCCAAACTCGATGCCTGCATCGACGCGGCGGTCCGAGACGGTATCGTCCTCGGCGCGACCCTGTGGGTGGAGCGCGAAGGCTTGGCGCATCACAAGGCCTTCGGCCAGCGGACGCTCGTGCCGATGCCAGAGCCAATGACCGAGGACACGATCTTTGATGTGGCCTCGATCACGAAGGTGCTGGCGACGGCGAGCGCGGCGATGCTCTGCGTGGAGCGCGGCCTGATGCAGCTCGAAGACCCGGTGGCGAAGTATCTGCCGGATTTCATCGGTGAGGGACGCGAGAAGATCACGATCCGGCATCTGCTGCTGCACACCTCGGGTCTGCAGGTGAACCTGAACGGCAACCGCGAGCCGGTCAGCCACAGTTGGGAGGAGGCGCGGGCGCAAATCGGTCACGAAAAGCCGATGTTCGAGCCGGGCAGCGCCTTTTCCTACAGCAGCACGGGCAGCATGGTGCT
>CALDKL010000126.1 GCA_937898895.1 uncultured Verrucomicrobiae bacterium
TCTTTTGCTTTGCCGCGTGTTATGAACCTGAAGTCTACTAGTATCGTTTTCTTGTCGGTCGGATCTCTTTCTCTGGCCACCAGTTGCAAGACGAAGAATCCGGAGATCCCTGCCGCGCAGACCCCGGTGCCACCGGCTCAGTATGGCCAACCGGGGGATCCCAACGCCCCGATCCCCGGAGTCCCGGGGGCTCCCGGTGCCCCGGCCGCTCCCGGACAGCCCACCCAACCAGGAGGACGATTCGGCTACAACGGTGCCAATCCGGCTCCCGGCACGACAGCTCCGACCACTCCGGGACTTCGCGATGTGCGCGATTTGAACCCCGCAACTTCTCCCAAACCCCCGACCGATCCGAAGCCGACGACACCGCCCGCGCCCACCACTCCCTCGGCTACGGAAATGCCCTACGCAAACGCTGTCCCGGGCAACCCTCTCGTGGTGACTCTGCCGGGCTCGCACTCGTCGCTCGGACAGATTTCGATCGAGAAATATGATTCCGCCGGCAATCCGACAGGCGAGCCACTGAAGCGCGGCACCCAGGTGCAAATCCCCGACCCGAACAGTCCCGGGAAGAAAATCTACTTCAAAGTTCCCTGAGTGCGCCGCGCGAAGAACTGTTTCGCCATGTCGCCGTGCTCGCTCCGGGGCTGATCGGGGGGTCTCTCCTGCGCGCCCTTCGCGCCAGGATTCCCGGCATCAGGCTGAGCGCATGGGCGCGGCGACCGGAAGCGGTCGCAGAATTGCGCGCCGAGACGGGGCTGGTCGATCTCGCCTCCACCGACGTGAATGAGGCCGTCACCGGGGCGGATTGCCTCGTGCTCGCGATGCCGACCGTGCATATGGCGGCAACGGTGGCGGCGATGGATCCGTTTCCTGCCGACTCCCCGGTGATCGTCACCGACGTGGGCAGCGTGAAGGCACCTGTCGTCCGCGAGGTGGGGCCTCTCGTGCGCGAACGCGGCGGGATTTTCATCGGCAGCCATCCCATGGCAGGGTCGGAAAAAAAGGGTCTGGCCTTTGCCGAGGCCGACTTGTTTGAAGGGGCTGCCGTCGTCCTCACGCCGGAGATGGACGGACTCCCTCATCTGCCTCGGCTCGAGCGGTTCTGGAAAACGCTCGGCGGGATCCTCACCTGCCTTTCCCCGGAACGCCACGACGAACTCATCGCCGGGATCAGCCACCTTCCCCATCTCGTCGCGGCGACCCTGGCTCGCTCGGTTCTCTCCTGGGAACCCGGAGCCGCTTCGCTCATCGGGGGAGGCTTTCGCGACACGACACGGGTGGCGGGCGGCCCCGAGGAGATGTGGGCCGATATCCTTTCCGAAAATCGCGAGGCCGTCCTGAGGCGCATCGACGCCTACCTCAAGGAACTGCAAACCTGGAAGGACGCCCTTGACGCGCTTGACAGGGAACAGCTTCGCGACTTGTTGTCCGAGGCCCGCCGTCTCCGCGAGATCCTGCCGCCGAGGGCTCCCTCCCCGGTGTCGGAATCAACCACCTGAGCAGCGCCTCTCTCCCCCTCTCTCTCACCTATCATGGCTGATCTTCGCGTCAAAAAAGTCAAGGATTTCTCAGCGGAACTCACCGTGCCCGGCGACAAGAGCATTTCCCATCGGGCATTGATGTTCTCGGCCCTATCGAATGGTCCCTGCGAGATCACCGGTTTCCTCGCGAGCGAAGACTGCCTCGCAACGATGAAGGCACTGACTGCGATGGGAGTGGAAATCGAGCAATTGGGAGACGGCGGCACCCGCCTCCGAGTCCACGGCTGCCGGGGAGAATTCAGGGATCCCGGTCGCCCCATCGACTGCGGCAACAGCGGCACGACGATGCGACTGCTCTCCGGCATCCTCGCTTCGAAGCCGTTCGAAGTGACCCTCACGGGAGACGAATCCCTCACCAAGCGCCCCATGAACCGGGTTGCCACCCCACTCGAACGCATGGGAGCCCGGATCAAAGGCCAGGGCGACCGATGCACCCCGCCCCTCAAGGTGACGGGCCGATCAAAACTCACCGCGATCCACTACGACTCCCCCGTCGCCAGTGCCCAGGTGAAGAGCGCGATCCTCCTCGCCGGCCTCGCCGCAGAGGGCCGCACGAGCGTTACCGAGCCGTATCTCTCGCGCGACCACACCGAGCGAATGCTGAATTACCTCCTCGTGAAAAATGTGCGCGAGGGCAACACCATCTCGATCTGGGGCGGGCAGGTGCCGGAGTCGCGCGACATTCAGGTGCCGGGCGACATTTCCAGCGCCGCCTTCTGGATCGTGGCCGCCGCCGCTCGCCAGGGGGCGCACCTCATGATTCACAACGTGGGGCTCAATCCCACCCGGATCGGCATCCTCAAGGTGATGTCGCGCATGGGAGCGAAGATCATCGAACGCATCGACGAGTCGGGATGTGAGCCGATGGGTTCGATCGAGGTCATCGGCAGCGGACTGAAAGCCACCGAGATCGGCGGAGCGGAGATTCCCACGCTCATCGACGAGATCCCCATCCTCGCGGTGGCTGCCGCCCTGGCGGAGGGAAAGACGATCATCCGGGATGCCCAGGAACTTCGCGTCAAGGAAAGTGACCGCATTTCCGCCGTCGCCGAAAGCCTCCGCCGTATGGGGGCCACTGTCGATGAATTTGCCGACGGCATGGAGATCACCGGTGGCGCGAACCTGAAGGGGGCCGAAATCCATTCTCTCGGCGATCACCGCATTGCCATGGCCTTCGCCATCGCCGGCTTGTTTGCCGAGGGTGAGACGGTGATCCGCGATGTCGAGTGTATCGAGACGAGTTATCCCGGCTTCATCCGCGAGCTGGAGCAACTCCAGACCCTGGGGCGTTGAAACCCTTGCGCGGACACCGAGTCAAGCAACAGAGCCACCCGTCTGCGGCGACGTTCAGTTTCCCCCCGTCTTCGTCTCGACAACGAGTTGTCCCTCCTCCGTATAGACTGCGGCGAGCGAGGGGATGTGCTCCTGGATCGCGGGCAGATCCGGATCCAACTTGAACAGGTCGATCGCCGCGTAACTGTCGACGAAGGCCTTGGGGATCTCGCCCGTGGCCGGGTGAATCGCGGCGACCCGGAAGGCGATGGTGCGGGCACGGAGCTGGGGCTCGAGCACAAAAGTGCCATTGAGATAACGAAATCCCTTTTCGAACACCCCTTTGCGCACCGGTTGGGCCATCGCCGCGACGATCCCTTCCGCCCCGATGCGTTCGATGCGGGCGTTTCCTCGAAAATCCTTTGCTGCCTCGAGCGTTGCGATGAGGGCGTTGAGATCTTCCGCTGTGAACAGGATCCGTTCGGCACGCCCCCCTGCGACCGCCTCTGCGACGGATTTCAGTTTCCCCATCGCCGAGGCAACCGCCTCGGGAGAGGGAGCGGCCAGGTCGAGAGATGCCGCAGTCTCCTGGGTGAAGTTTCCGATCGTGCGGTGTTGGTAGATCCCGACGACGGTGTACAGGACGATGAGCCCCCCAAAGACCGTGAGAATCGTAAGGAGAATCAAACATCCCGGGAAGGGCGATCCCCGGTCGGGCGGAGTGGCTTCGCTGGAGGTGGCGGTATCGTCCGGCATGCCCGATTCTGGCCCGCTCCGGCCAAAAACGCAAAGGACCATTTCCGGGCCGGACGACGACGCGCCTGGCAAGTCCGTTGACAGAGCCAACCCGGATCGATAAACCTCCCAGAGCGCCCATGAAACGCATCCTCGGCATCCTCGTCCTTCTTCTCGCCGTCTACCTCGCGACCTGGGTGATGAGCGATCTGCTCACCGGGAGAAACAGCTTTATGAGTCCCGGAAACCAGGAAAACCTCCTGCGCCGCACCGCCCTCTTCGGTATCATCGGGATCGGCGTTGCCTTCGTGATCATCACAGGAGGGATCGATCTCTCCGTCGGATCGGTGATTTGTCTCGTTGGTGTCGGGTTCCCTTGGCTGATCTCACAGGGATGGATTTCCGCCCCGGTCTGTCTTCTCATTGTCCTCGCAGCGGTCCTTTGTATCGGCTTTTTCCACGGGCTCCTTGTCACCTGTCTGAATCTGCAACCCTTTGTGGTGACGCTTTGCGGTCTGCTCATGTACCGCGGCATCACCCGAGGATTCACCAGTGACCAGCCCGTCGGTTTTGGCAGCAATCTGAAAAACCTGCGCTGGCTCGCCAACGGTGAGATTCCCGTGACTTCCACTTTCGGATTGCCGGTGCCCTGCCTGATCCTCCTCGCCGTCGCAGTGCTGGCGGGGGTTTTCCTCAATCGCACCGTCTACGGACGACACCTCCTCGCCCTCGGCAACAATGAAGAAGCGGCGCGATTCAGCGGCGTGCGCACCCGGCGGCTCATCCTCCTCGCCTATGTGCTCAGTTCTCTTCTCGCCGGCCTCGGAGGTCTCCTCTTTGTCTTCGACACGAACTCGGCCCAACCGGTCGATTTCGGGAATTTTTACGAACTCTTTGCCATTGCCGCTGCCGTCCTCGGCGGATGCAGTCTGCGAGGTGGCTCGGGAACCATCCTCGGAGTTGTCATCGGCACCGCCTTGATCCAGTTGCTGCGAAACATGATCAACCTGGTCGACTGGATTCCAAAGAATATCGAATTCGCCGTCATCGGCGGAGTCATTCTCGCGGGTGCCATCGGGGATGAACTCACAAAACGGATCGTAAACCGCCGACGGAGCGCCTCCTCGGGAGATGGAGAATCGATCCGCTAACAAAAATGTTCTGATTTTTTGAAACCGGCTCGGGAGTGCCGGGTTTGAAGGGTTGATTTCAAACCACCTCACTCCAATGAAAACCCGAACGCTCCTGATATTTCTCTGCGCCCTTTCCCTCACCCCCCTCGGGGCCGAGGAAACCAAACCCACCCCGGAAGGTGCGAAAAAGCCCGGCGGATCGAGTCGCCCCGGCGGCAAAGGAGACGGATCGCTCCTCCGCAACCTCGACAAGGACGGCGACAAGGCAATCTCGCAAGGCGAAGCCGGGGAACGCTGGCAAGGGCTGGGCAAGCTCGACAAGGACGGCGATGGCAAGGTCACCATGCCGGAACTGATGGCGGGACGCCCCGAAGGGCCAAAGGGTCCGGGCGCAGGCCCCGGCAAGCCGGATGGTGGTGAAAATAGAAATGAATTTTTAAAAAAAGCCGACAA
>CALDKL010000127.1 GCA_937898895.1 uncultured Verrucomicrobiae bacterium
CACCTCAGCCCGCAGATCTGGGTGATGCTGAAGGCCTCCGGAGAATCGCAGGAGGAGAAAGTGAAATCCGCCGCCGAGGCGCTCCTGCCGACGCTGGAGAAGGCGAAGAAGATCGGCAGCAACGTCGGTCTCTACAATCACGGTGGCTGGGGCGGTGAACCGGAGAACCTGGTCGCCGTCTGCGAGTTTCTGAAAGCGAAGCACTCCGTCGAAAACGTGGGTATCGTCTACAACCTCCACCACGGCCACAGCCATCTCGACCGCCTCCCTGCGGCAATCGAGGCGATGAAACCCTGGCTGCTCTGTTTCAACCTCAATGGCATGGATGTCGCCGGGGACACGAAAAGCCGCAAGATCCTGCCCCTCGGTGCCGGCAGTGAGGACGTGAAGGTCCTCCGCCAGCTCCGTGCGAGCACATACAGCGGACCGGTCGGCATCCTCAACCACACGAATGAGGACGCCGAGGGCCGTCTCCTCGACAATCTCGACGGCCTCGCCTGGCTCGTGCCGCAACTCGACGACAATCCGCCCGGCGCGAAGCCCCACTATCGGACCTGGTCGGAGCCGGAAGGACAATCCGCAGAGGCACCAGCCGCGAGTGTCCCCTCATTGAATGAATCCTTCGGCAAAGCGCTCTCAGGCGGACTCGTCCTCGATGGCAGCGCCGAATACCACAAGTTGCCGCTGTCCATCGAATGTCGTGCCCGGCTCGAGAGCAAGGGGGCCTACAATCTCCTCATCGCCTGCAATCCGAAGACATGGGGCAGCCATTGGGAGCTGTATACTCACGCCCAATCCGGCAGGCTCGCCCTCTTTGTGCCCGGACTCGGAGGCGATTTCGATTCCGGCGTGGATGTCTGCGATGGAAAATGGCACCACTTCGTCGTCAGCCTCGACGACTCCCTCGTAACTCTCTGGATCGATGAGAAAAAGGTCCTCGAAAAACCGACGAGTCCCGCGCCGAGAGGGCCATCCGAAAGCGGGGAGAAGATTGCGTTCGGACGCCTCGTCGAAGGCGGTCTCGGCTGCGATGGACTCATCGACGACGTCCGCCTTTCCCGGGGCGTGCTGAAACCTCGTCCCGGCGGCGCTCCGAACCAGCGCATGGACAACACACTCGCCCTTTGGACTTTCGATGACCTGACGGCAATGGCGGGAGCGGAGTCCACTCCCCGTCCCGCCCCTTTTTCTCCCGATCCCGCCCCACTCGATCCCTCCACGAACGAGCACTGGCGCGAGACGGTGAACCGCGAGCGCGTCTTCGACTTCTACGGAAAGCAGGCCCTCGCCTTCATGAAAACGCGGCCGCTGCCCGGCCTCATCCCCGACTTCAAGGGTCTCGACGGGGGCAAGCAGGGACACTGGGGCAACCAGAACGACCAGGTCACCTGGAAAGACGGGCGTTTCGCCGAGAGCGATCTCGGCAGCGTCTTCGCCACCGTGTTCAATGGAGCGGGCCTGACCCTCTCGAAGGGCGTCTGCGTGCGTTTCGAGGATCGCGCCGCCGTCTTCGATCCGGAAACGCTCTCCTTTCCCCTGGTGTGGAAAGGTGGCTTTGTCAGGCTGAACGACAGACGTCACGGATTCATGGGCGGCGGCCAGATGGACGGGGAGGTCGTGGCCAGGAATGGTGAGAAGCGCGAGGGCAGGTATCGTGGCTTTTACCGGCATGGAAAGGAAGTCGTCTTCGCCCACGAAACCGACGGCAGGGAGCATCTGTTCAACGCGCGAGGCGACGCGGAGGAGAAACTCGTTTCCCTCACCAAAGGCGGGCCCTCGCAGTGGCCTCAGTGGCTTGAGACAAAAGGGGAAGTCGGCGGGCAGAAACCGTTCGCCACGGACCGGATCACGATTCCCTTCGACAATCCCTACGGCACCCTCTTCTTCCTCACTGCCCACGACTTTTTTGCGGACGGCTCTGCCGCCGTCGCCACGATGACGGGCGAAGTGTGGCTCGTGCGCGGTCTCGACGAGACGCTCGCGAAGCTGCGCTGGAAACGGTTTGCCACCGGACTGCACCAGCCGCTCGGGATGAAGATCGTCGACGGCAAGATCCACGTCCTTGGCCGCGACCAGATCACCTGCCTGCACGATCTCAACGGCGACGACGAGGCGGACTTCTACGAATGTGTCACCAACGCCATGCAGACCTCGCCGGGCGGGCACGACTTCATCATCGGCCTGGAACGAGACGA
>CALDKL010000128.1 GCA_937898895.1 uncultured Verrucomicrobiae bacterium
GCACAACAACTACGCCGTCGACTTCATCAACGCTACCCGATGGATCAAGGAGAACCTGCCCGGAGCGAAGGTCAGCGGCGGAGTCTCGAACATTTCCTTCTCCTTCCGCGGCAACAACGTCGTGCGCGAGGCGATGCACGCCGCCTTCCTCTACTACGCGGGCCAGGCCGGCATGGACATGGGCATCGTCAACGCCGGAATGCTCGAAGTTTATGACGAGGTCGAACCGAAACTGAAGCAGCTCGTCGAGGACGTGCTCCTCAACCGCCACTCCGGTGCCACCGAGGCCCTCATCGACTTCGCCGAGGAACTCAAGGCCGCCGGGGCGGATAAGAAAGAGAAAGGTGCCGCAGCCGAACTCGCCTGGCGCTCCGGCAGCGTCGGCGAGCGCATCGCCCACGCCCTCGTCAAGGGCATCACCGATTTCATCGAGGAAGACACCGAGGAAGCCCGCGCCGCCCTCAGCCGGCCCCTCGATGTGATCGAGGGCCCGCTCATGGACGGCATGAAAGTCGTCGGCGAACTCTTCGGAGCCGGAAAGATGTTCCTCCCCCAGGTCGTCAAGAGCGCCCGCGTCATGAAGAAGGCCGTCGCCTACCTCGAGCCCTTCATGCTCGCCGAGAAGCAGGAGGGCGACGACGACAAGGCACCCGTCTTTGTCATCGCCACGGTCAAGGGCGACGTGCACGACATCGGAAAGAACATCGTGGGAGTGGTGTTAGGGTGCAACGGCTACAAGGTCATCGACCTCGGGGTCATGGTCGACTGCGACCGCATCCTCGCCGCCGCCGCCGAGCACAAGGCCGACATCATCGGCCTGAGCGGGCTCATCACGCCCTCCCTCGACGAGATGATCTACAACGCGAAGGAGTTCGAAAAACGCGGCGTCAAACAACCCCTGCTCATCGGCGGGGCCACCACCTCGCGGGCCCACACCGCCATCAAGATCTCCCCGCATTTCTCGCAACCCGTCGTCCACGTGATCGACGCCTCCCTCGTCGTCGGCGTCTGCAATTCCCTGCTCTCCGAAAACCTCCGCGAAAACTTCCTCGCCGAACACCACGCACGCGAGGTGAAGGAACGAGAACTCTTCGCCGGCAAAGGCTCCACCGCCGTTTACATCCCCTACGAGGAGGCGAAGGCGCAGAAGTTCGCCATCGATTGGGCCACCGCCGACGTCGCCACTCCGGAGAGCCTCGGCATCCATCTCGAGGACCCCGCCCCGCTCGCCGAGATCGCCGAAATTTTCGACTGGACTCCCTTTTTCCACGCCTGGGAGCTGCGCGGTGTCTTCCCCAAGATTCTCCAACACCCGCAACACGGCGAAGAGGCGCAGAAGCTCTACGACGACGCCCGCCGCGTCCTCGTCGATCTCGTCGAGAACAATCGCGTGTATGCCCGCGGCATCTGGGGAATCTGGCCCGCCGCCTCCACCGGCGAGGATGTCCAACTCTTCACCGACGACAGTCGCAGCGAGATCCTCACCACCTTCCATTTCCTCCGCCAGCAGAAGGAAAAGGTCCAGGCCGGCACGCCCTTCCAGAGTCTGGCCGACTTCGTCGCCCCGCTCGAGAGCGGCCGCGCCGACTACCTCGGTGCCTTCGCCGTCACCGCCGGGAACGAGGTCGAGGAATACGCCAAATCCTTCCGCGACAAAAACGACGACTACACCGCCATCCTCATCCAGGCCCTGGCGGACCGCTTTGCCGAGGGCATGGCCGAGTGGCTGCACCGAAAGGTGCGCAGGTTCATGGGTTTCGGCATTGGGGAGAATTTGAGCGTCGAAGAGATGATCGACGAAAAATATCGCGGCATTCGACCGGCGGCGGGGTATCCGGCCTGTCCGGATCACACGGAGAAGGCAACCCTGTGGGAACTGCTCGACGTGAAGGAGAAAGTCGGGATCGAGCTGACGAGCAGTTATGCCATGTTCCCGCCGAGCAGTGTGAGTGGGCTGTATTTCTTCAATGAGAAGGCCAGGTACTTCGGCGTCGGGAAGATCGGACGAGATCAGTTGGAGGCCTACGCGGCTCGGAAAGGCATGACTCTGGAGGAGGCGGAGCGGTGGCTGGCGCCGAATTTGGAGGGGTGAGGACGGAAATCGCAAAGAAACTCAAACTCCCGAAAGGGGAGAACAAAAGCTGTCGCCAATATAACCAAATCCGGTTACTTTGGTGCCATGATCAAGAGCTTCG
>CALDKL010000129.1 GCA_937898895.1 uncultured Verrucomicrobiae bacterium
AAAGTTCTCGTTGAGCACGTTCTCCTTCGCCCGGCGCGCGTCTTCGATGCCGGGAAGGGCGCCCTCGGAGTAGACGGAGTCGATCAGCCTGAAAACGGCATCCGCATGGGGCTTCAAGTCTTCGGGCAGTTCGACCAGGGCTCCGTTGCGCTTGGCCTCGTGGTAGACCTCCGAAATGTGGTCGGCGTCGTCGGTGTAGTCGTTCTTGACCAGATAACGGTGGAGCAATTTCGCCATCGCCGGAGTCATCTCCACATCCGCATGTCCATCCACGCCGGGAAGGATCTTGCCGGTGAAGTAGGCCTCGGTGGCTTCGCGGGGGCGGGCGGAGAGACTTTCCTGGATGTCGGACTGGAGGCCCTTCACGAAATCCTCGTAGGATTCGTTTGCCACCACCGTCAGCACATTGATATCGTGGGCCGTGGCGGGGTTGTCGATGCGCTCGCCGATTGTGTTGACGCAGAGCCGCATGCCGCGTCCCACCTCCTGCCGACGCGAGACGGTGCTCTCGCTCTGTTTCAGGGTGCAGATGACGAAAACGTTGGGGTTGTCCCATCCTTCCCGCAGGGCGGAGTGGGAGAAGATGAAGCGCACCTGCTTCTTGCGGCGGGTCGCCGCGTCGTCCCTGGGCTCCGGAAGGGAGAGCAGGGTTTCCTTGTCGCGGATGATCAGCTCGAAGGCATCAACATCGTCGGCGAGACCGGCGTTTTCGCCCCGGGCGGCGACACTCGGGTCCGTGAGACGTTTGCTCTTTTTGTCGATGGAGAAATAACCGTCGTGGGTTTGAGGCGTCTCGATCCCCTTCAGGTAGTGTTGGTAGGGCGTGTCGTCGAGCATCAACTCCTCGTTGAGCTGGGCGGTGTATTCCTCCTCGAAGATCGTGGCGTATTCCCCAGGTTGTTCGCCATCCTCGTCGTATTGGCGGTATTTTGCGACCGAGTCGATGAAGAAGAGGGTCAGCACCTTGATGCCCTTCGAGAAGAGCCGCCGCTCCTGATCGAAGTGGGCGCGGATGGCTTCGCGGATCTGGATGCGGCGCAGGATGGACTCGTTGACGTCGCCGTAGACGCGTCCGGCCTCGAGGACTTGGCCGTTGGTGAACGCGATGAGGTTGCGCAGGGCATCGACTTCGGAGACGACATACCCCTCGTATTCGCCGAGCCCGTTCGAGAGCGTCTTGAGGTTGTCGCCGACTTTGACCTTCTGGAGGACCCGGCGGATGTTCCCGGAGGCGTCCTTCTTCTCAAACTCGAGCCGCGCCTCCGGGGCCTTCCGGGAAACGACGATGGTCTCGAGGTAGAGGTAGCGGTTCGTGCCGCTGAGGCCGCGCTGGGCGATGCCGTGGACGCGGATCTTCTTCACCAGTTTCTGGTTGTAGGCGTCGAGGGCGTCGAGCCGGTGGACCTTGTTGTGCTCGGTCTTGTGGGTGGCGGAGTAGCGCAGGACAAACAGAGGATTGAACTCCTTGAGCGACTCCATCGTCTGTTTCCCCTCCATCTTCTGAGGCTCGTCGAGAATCAGGATGGGGTGGTTCGCCTTGATGACGTCGATGGGACGGCGCGATTGGAAATCGTCGAGTTCTTCGTAGATACGGCGCTGATCCTGGCCCCTGGCGGCGAAGGCCTGGGTGTTGATGATCATCACGTTGATGCCTCCGTCGGAGGAGAAGCTCTCCAGCTTGTGGGGCTCCTTCGAGTCGTAGATGAAGAACCGGATCTTCTTGCCGTAGTCCTTCAGGAAGTGTTCGGCGGTGATCTTGAAGGCCCGCTCCACCCCTTCGCGGATGGCGATGCTCGGCACCACGACGATGTACTTGCTCCAGCCATAGCGGCGGTTCAGCTCGAACATGGTGCGGATATAGACGTAGGTCTTGCCCGTGCCCGTCTCCATCTCCACGTCGAGATTGATCTTCGCGCTCTTGGTCGAGACGAGTGTCTTCGATGGCGGCAGGTTGCGGCGGCGCTGCACCTTTTGGAGATTCTCGAGGACCTGCTCCTCGCTCAGCTCGATCTTCGCATTTCGGAAGGCCTCGGTGCCGAAGTCCATTTCATCCTGCCGGGCCGGGGTGTCGTAGATCCGGCCGGGATCGAGCCGGTAGGCGATGCCCTCCACCTTCGGTTGCCCGGCAAAGCAATCGACGACGGCTTCGACCGCCTCGGCCTGGTAGGGTTTGTGTTTGAATTGGATCTTCATCAAGAAACTGAAGGGGCCGGTGTGGGTTCTGGCGAAGTCGGGTCCGGTCCACACAGGTAGTCGGCGAGACTTTGGGCGAGAGCGGATTTTCGGGCTTTGGCTTTGTCGAAGTCCCAGGTGTCGTGTATCCCGGCAAAGTTCCTCACTGTCAGGAAAATACTATCGCGGTAGGCGTCTCGCTTGTTCGGGGCGTAAGGCAAGTTCGAGATACTGCGGTTGATGCTACGGTCCAGAATGGTCAGGTTGCCGAGCGCGTTGAGGTCGACGCCCCACCCAGTTTGGATCCGCAGCCGTTCTGCAGGATCAGCGTGGTTGAAGGCCTCGATGTGCTCGATGTCGACTTCGGTTTCGAAGAGCTTCGTGCAAAGGTCATCTGAGGTGATGGGCTCACCCTCCGTCCTCTCAAGTTCGTCCCGCATGGCGACGAGTCGGCAGGCAATGTTCTTGGAAGTCGGGATCCAAAAAATAGGATCGGTCTCAAGGGTTCTGATCAAGGCGCTCCGTTGCTCTCGGCAAAGGTCGGCCAGGTGAGCAAGAATCGAGTCAGCGGTCTCGTCCTCGCGGGCGAGTTGGAAACGGTTCAGGAATTCGTGAAGAAACCACTTTCGGCTTTCCGTGATGCGTTCATAAAGAAGACTGTGGATCAAGAGAAGCTTCGAGAAGGCGATGGTGAAGGCTTCCTTCTGTTCTGGGGTAGTGTTGAAACGGAGCATGAACAGAAAGATCACGTCGTAGTAACTGGGGAATCGGCTTGAGCGCCAGATGAAAGCGTCCATTGCCTGCCCCTCTGGGGAGAACTTCAGCGACTCCCATTCGAAGCGCAGGTCGATTAGGGTGTCGAACAGGCCGACCTCGAGCTGGTGGGCATTGCAGAGTTCCTCGTTGAAACCATCCCACCGATTCAGATTGAATGTCGTGTCGAAAAAGCGGTCGAAAAACGTGGTGCCGGCAACCAGACGTGTTGACGCGGACAGCCCTGCCTCCGTGACTACGTGGTGGCGGGCGATGGCAAGGACGCGCTCCATGTCGGTGACCTTCCTTCCCATCTCCCGGTTGCGCCGGTCGATCTTGTCGTAGAGGGCGACGATCTCGTTGAAGATGCCTTCACCGTGCCCTTGCTTCCGGAGATATTCGTAGAAGCGAACCTTGAAGACGTCACCGCCGTTCAGGTCCATTCCCGCCGTGTTGATCGCATTGAAGATCTGTAGCGTCTTCGAGAGCCCGGCCCGGGTTTCAATGACCACGAAATGAACCCTTGAAAGAAGGTATTCGGCAAATTCTGCCCTCATGCCTGGTTCCACCAGTTCAGGAGCGTTGTCGACGAGGTCACGGATCGTCACCAGGTTTCTCCCATAGAGGTTGAGTTCCGGCTGGGCGAATGGTGAATGGCCATCCCATTGGAGGCCCTCCTCGAAATAGCGCTGATGCTCCCCATCGCCAACACGCGTGGTGATTCGATGCCGGTAGTCGTTGGGCCAGGATGTGATCGTTTCGCTCGGAATTCCGCCATGACTCAATTCCAGTGCCTTCAGCAACAGAACAATCGTCGTGATCCGCTGCTGCCCATCGATCACGGCATACCGAATGCGGAATCCGTCTTCGCCGATGGATTCAGCCCAGTCCACCTGCATCGTGCCCAGAAACATGGGTTCTCTCACAGGTCCCCCGAGCCGCCCAAAGCAGGCATTGAGCAGATCATTGAGGCGTCGGCGGATCTCTTCCCCTCCCCACGAATAGGCGCGCTGGAACACGGGAATCTCGTATTGGACTCCCGGTCGCCAGAGAATGTCGGCGGGCGACTTCTCATTGCGCGCGAGCGTGACGCTGCGGGCCCGGATCTCGAAGCCCGCTCCTTCGACATACTCGTTCTGGTATCGCTGATAGAGTTCGCGATACCCGTCCGCATCCTGATGGACCTCGTGGAAGGCACCGATGCGGTAGGATTCTCGGTCTTCGTCGTTCAACTCGACGAAGTCGATGCGGCAGGCGGACACGCCGGGCTCCAGATCGAATCGCTCCAACTCATCCGGAGTGAAAGGGATGGCAAGATCGACGAGCTCGCGGGGAGGAGCAAGGACTCTACCCATCGCGGCGACCGTCTTCCCGTCGGAAACGAGCATCAGGTCTCTTTCAACGACTTGGGAAAAGCGTTTCTGCTCCTTCCCGACAAAGACGACCCGATGCCGACGGAACACATCGAGCACCGAGCTGACCTCGTTTCCATCGAGACTCCAACGCGAGCCCACCTTCCAGACACGACCGAGATGTGGATGGGACGTCATGTGTCAGGGCTTGGTGGCTCCCTCTCCTCTCGGCGCGCGGTACGCTTGTTTGGGGTGCTTTTCCATGTCCGGGTGCGTGTATTCCAACTCCTTGGCCACGATCATCGGACCCAGGTGGCTGCGTTTCAGTGCCTTGGAATCCTCTCGGCCGAGTAGCACTGCGATCTGGACGGCGGAGAGAGCCCGCCACGCGCACAGTTCTCGAATTACCGGCCTGACCCGGTCTCCTGGCCGCTTCCCGAGAGATGCACGGGCGGCTCGCAGCGAATCGGGGAGTTCCTCCTCCAAAGTCCCATGGTCGCCCCCCAAAGTCCCATGGTCGGCCTCTAAAGTCCCATGGCTGTCGGCTAAAGTACCATGCCTGTCGAAAGTCCCATGTTCGTCTCCAGGAAACTGAAGGAATGGGTTCCGCTTCTTGGGTTCCGAACCTACGAGCTTCCCCGCAGACGGAAATGCCGGACCGGGAACGTAGTAGGTGGCCGATCCTTTCCCCTTGATTTCCAACAGGTCGAGGTCGCGCAGTTTACGCAATTCCTGGCTCGCGGTCAGAACCTCGCAGCCCGTCAGTTGTCGCAGGGTGGAGTTGTCGACTGCACCTTGTTCTCGCACGAAAATCAGGACCGTTCTCTGGCCGTCGCTCAGGTCGTGCGGAATGTTCCGCAGCCAGGCCAGGTCCGACTCGGAAAGGAAATGGTGAAGGAGGAATCGGCTGATGAAGAAGTTCTCGCTGCGGTTCGATTCGAAGGTGGGGAGGCTGAAGCCATGTTCCCGCATGAGTCGGCGCATCGTGCGGATGCCGCTGCCCTTTGTCTCGGCCACGTTGGTATCGTGGAAGACGGCGGCGAGAAAGGGATTCCGCAGCGCCGAGCCCGGCTCGCCTAGGGAGTCCTCATTCTTCAGGGAGAACCCGGCGTTGCGAATCTCGATGCGGTTGCTGTAGCGGATCACCTGGGTCGGCTGGTGCTCCCGATAGGATCGGTGCATCAGGGCGTTGACGATGGCCTCGCGCAGCACCCGGGTGGGAAGGGTGGGTGTCTCCGCCTGAATCGCCCCCTCCT
>CALDKL010000130.1 GCA_937898895.1 uncultured Verrucomicrobiae bacterium
GGACCGTGTCTCAGTTCCAGTGTGGCTGATCATCCTCTCAGACCAGCTACCCGTCATCGCCTTGGTGGGCCGTTACCCCGCCAACTAGCTGATAGGCCGCGAGCCCATCCCGAAGCGACAGCTTACACCGCCTTTAATCTTTCGATCACATGGGGTATTAGTCCGGATTTCTCCGGGTTATCTCCCACTTCGGGGCAGGTAACTCACGTGTTACTCACCCGTTCGCCACTAAGGGTCCTTAAAGCAAGCTTCAAAAACCCCCCGTTCGACTTGCATGTCTTATCCACGCCGCCAGCGTTCGTTCTGAGCCAGAATCAAACTCTTCGAATAGAAACTTGATCCCGCTTTCGAAACGCCAGTTGCTCCTTGCGGAGCGCGCTATTGTTCTATTACGGAAAATTGACGTGAACAAAGCTCCAAAATCGGAGCCTCGTTCGGCACGTTACTTGCTTTCACGTGCAGCACACAATTTAGCCTTTTCCTTTTCCACCGTTCCTGATTCCGCTCTTCCAGTTCACTGGATTCGCTGCCTCAAGACCGGCCTGATGTTCTGAAAGATCTCGTTCTACTGAACGTCTCGTGAATCGTTGCCGATTCAGTGGAGCCACCCTCTTTTGGGCGGGCGGTGAATGTAATCGGGTTTCTGGGATGGTCAAACGCTTTTCGTAAGTTTTTTTCGAAAATCCGCCTACTTCGGATTCCGCACCCATCGGCTCCCTCTATGGTTTTTCGAATCATCATGCCAGAACCCTTTCCCGATCAGGGTTTTCCACTCGCGGCATGCGATCCACTCTCTTGCTCGTCCCCGGCAACCGGAGACCGGGCACGGTCGTGATTGTCAACGGAGTCGGGTTCGTTTAGGCTTCTTGAATCGTATGGATTGCCTCTCTCGTTCTCGCGCCCTCCTGGTGCTCGCTCTGTTTCCCATTCTGATTCCGACTCCTTCGGGCCAGGCACAACTCCTGGTGGCGGAGCCGATATCGGAAGACGCGGATCCGGGGGAACCCGCCCAGGGGATGCCCCCTGCCTCCAAGCCGGGGACGACCGCGAGCGTCGCGACACCTCCTCCGATGACTCCGGGGGAAGAGAAAATTCGGGGCCTGGCGCGTTCGCTCCTGCCGGGAGATCGACACTTTTTGGACCTGGCCTCCGCCGTGATTGGCCAGGTTTACGCTCAGCGCGGGTTTCGCCCTCTCTGGGAGGCCGACGCACTCTCGGCAGATTTCCATCGTGGCCTCGGGGAACAACTGAAGCGCCATGCGCTCCCCGAGTTGCTCGCGCTCGATCCCGAGGCCCTGGTCGCTCGAATCCCCGCCGGGAGTCCCGTCGAGGCCCGGGATTTCGCCCACACCGTAGCCTTTCTCGATACGTCATTGTTGGTGCGCATTGGAGTCGTTCCGTATTCCCGGATCTGGGCCGATTGGGATTCGGGTGACCAACCGGGTTCGGACGAGCGGTCTTTGGAATCCATTGTGGGAGACCTCGTCACCGTCACCTCTCTCCGTCCCTTTGAAATGGAGAAGGCGATTCTGGCGATGGGGCCAAAGAACTGGCTCTACCGGGAATTGCACAAGGCTTACCCAGCGGCGAAGGACGCCATCCTGAAGTATTCGGGACTTCCGCAGATCCCGGATCCGGAACAGATCGGTGCGGGCAAACCCGGCGAAGTCTACCCCTCCGCCCCCGCCATTGCGGCACACCTCATCGACCGGGGCTATCTGACGATGGCTCCCACCCAGGCGGCAGCCCTGACGATGATGACGCCGGAACTGACCGGAGCCCTCATTGCTTTTCAGAATGACCTCGGCCTCGACCCGGACGGCATTTTCGGTCAGGCATCGTGGCGGCATCTCAATACCAATGCCGCCGACCGCTTCCGTTCAATCGTCATCAATCTGCACCGTGCTCGGCTGATGCCGGGGAACGCGGGCGAGCGCTACCTCATCGCGAATCTCCCTTGCGCCGAGCTTTACCTTTTCGATGCGAATGATTTTCCGACCAAGTCGATGCGCATCGTGCATGGAAAAGCCTCTGTCGCCGCCCAACACACCCGTATTTTTCGCGACCGCATGCAGGAAGTCGTCTTTGGCCCGTATTGGAACGTCCCGCCCAGCATCGCGAAAAAGGAACTCGTCCCCAAAATGCAGGAGGACTGGGGCTACCTGAGCCGGAACAACTACGAACTGGTCAATTCCTTCGGAGGGAATGCGGGCACCCGGGTTTCGCCCGAGACCCTCGCCGCCGTGGCTTCGGGAAGTCTGCTCATTCGCCAGCGTCCCGGGGGGAGCAACGCCCTCGGCTACGTGAAATTTCTCTTCCCCAATACCTTCAACATCTACATGCACGACACCCCGTCGCGCGATTTCTTCGCCAGGGCGAACCGCGATTTCAGCCACGGCTGCATCCGTGTGGCCAAGCCGGACGAATTGGCCCAGTGGGTCTTCTCCCCCGAAGGCTGGACGCTCGAGCAGGTGCAAAACCGGATGAAAAATGACCTCAACAAGAGCGTCACGGTGAAGGGTGGCATCAATGTCTATGTCACCTATTTCACCTCTTTCCCCCGACCCGCTGCGGGTGGTCGATACCTGATCTCTCCGGGAAGGGATGTCTACGGACTGGATGCGGTCGACGCGAGGACGCTCGCGGCCTTCATCCCCTGGCAGGAAGCCCCCGCAGCACCGATCACAAGCCCGTCGGGTGGTCAATAAACGACATTTCAAGTCCAGCGAACTCCGCCGCCCACCGCTCTGCGAGAGCCTTCACGCCAAACGTCTCCGTGGCGTAGTGTCCGGCATAGACCAGGTTGATCCCGAGTTCCTCTGCGGACGTATAACTCCAATGCGGTCCTTCACCGGTGAGCAACGTGTCGATCCCGCTCGTCGCCAACTCGTGAATCTGCGAACCTGCCCCACCGGTGATGACACCCAGTTCGCGGATCCGCGATGGACCACCTGGGGCCAGTTTCGGTGGCGCTCCGACGGCGACCGCAATCCGGGCGAGCAGCTCGTCGCGCGAGAGATCGCAGGTGACCCGCAAGCCCATATCCAGGCCTTTCCATGGCGCAAACGGGCGGACCTCGCCCGAGAACCCGAGGGCGGCGACGAGTCGGGCGTTGTTTCCCAGTTCCGGATGCCGGTCGAGAGGGAGGTGTGCCGAGTAGATCGCGAGATCGTGATCCATCGCCTGCTTCAGTTTCCGATACAGGGCACCCTCGATCCGTTGTGCACCCTGCCAGAAAAGGCCATGATGCACGACGAGGAGATTCGCACCGGAGGCGCAGGCTTCCTCAATCACCGGGAGACAGGCATCGACGGAGGCGGCGATTTTGGTGACCGCGCCCGAATTGGCGAGTTGGAGGCCATTGAGGGCCCCCGGGTAGTCGGGGGTGGCGTCGATTTGGAGCCAGTCGTTGGCGGCACGGACGAGGTCGGCGAGAGCAGGCATGGTCTCGACCACCATAAAGCCATTCCTTTCGATTGTCTTCCGGACCTTGCTTTCCTGGATGCTTCGACGGACCGCGACAGCCCCTCCGGGCGAAACCCCGCGTCCTCCCTGGGCCGCAGCCCAACGCCATCCCGCCGCCCGGGACGCCTTGCACGTTCCCGATCTCGCCAGTGGCACATCCCCGGAATTTTCGGAATGGTGGAGGCGCGTGGGAAAGCGCCGTCCCTGTTTTGCTCCGCCCCGGGAAAACACTCTTCCCGCTTCGAATTTCGGGATGAAAATTCATCTCAAACCGATTCCCTTTTCCCTTCGTTACGGCTAACCTCCCCGGAAACGCCTCTTTCGCCATGCCCCTGCTCACACCGGACCAAGTCAAAAAAGTCACCAACCTTGCGTCGGCCCTGATCGATCAGGCCGCCGCTCGCATCCTCGTCGAGCCTCTCGAACGCAGCACGGGCTATTGGTTTGGTGGGGGAAATGCTGTGCGCGACAGCGACGGGACGATCCTGCTCTGCGGACGTTACCGTGTTTTCGGCGACTCGCGCACAGGAGA
>CALDKL010000131.1 GCA_937898895.1 uncultured Verrucomicrobiae bacterium
ATATCCTCTATGTCCTCCTCCGTTCTCATCTCCGCCACGATCTGCCGTTTCTCCGTTTCGAGTTCCGAGAACAATGGCATCCTCTGCCACTGCGCCCAAGTGCGCGAAGCGACGGTGCGCGAGGCAGTGGAACAGGGAGGGGCCTGCTCTCTGGAAGAGGTGATGGAGGTGACCGGAGCTGGCACGGGATGCGGTGCCTGCCATTGTCGCATCCAGCGCGTTCTCATGGGCCTGCCGGCCCAGTGCGGAGGGCGTTTTGACTGGTGCCATGCGTGCGGTTGCCTCAATGCGATCTGTCGATGCGAGGCGGCGTGATCCGGCTCGGCTTCTCCCGGTTTATTTCCCTGACAAGGACGCGGTTCACCGCCATCCACTTCAGTGGAAGTCGTGTGATGCCGACGCGGGCAGGCTCTCGCCCAAGGGCAGTGCCTCGAGGTGTTCGCCGATGAGATGAGTCGTCCCTTCCGGGTCGCGCTGGATTCTGCCGCGAATGAGGAGGAACGGCTCGGTCGTGATAACGAGTCGATATGTCTCGAAGACATCCGCGTAAACGATTGCGTTGGAGAGCCCGGTCTCGTCCTCGAGGGTGATGAAAACAACGCCTCCGGCGGTTCCCGGGCGCTGACGACAGATCACCGATCCTCCGGTGGCGGCCTGGGATCCGTTTGGCATTTTGGTCAGGATTCTTGCCGGAAGAATCTCGGGAGAGAGCCGTAGTCTCGCGAGTGCCATGGGATGCCTCCCCGTGGTCAGGCCGAGCCCCGCGCAATCCGCTGCGAGACGCTCGGCATACTCCATTTCCGGCAAGGGGGAAACGGCCCCCTCCCGCACGGTGGAGGAGATCGTGAAAAGATCGTCTTCCCGTCCCCCCTCCGCCGCCACCTCCCACAGGGCACGCCGCCTCGTCGCCGCGAGTCCGCGCAGCGCTCCGACTGCGGCAAGGCGGGTCATTTCCTCGCGATCAAAACCAGTTCGACGCCGGAAGTCCCCCAGATCGAGAAAAGCTATCCTCTCCCGCTCTTTCACCATCGCCATAACGACCGCTTCGCGCAATCCGCGCACACCGAGCAATCCGAGTTGGATGGTGGCATCGTCGAGGATCGTGCAGCGCCAATCCGAAGCAACCACGCAAGGAGGAAGGAATTTCAGGCCACGCCGTTTGCCCTCCTGGACGAGAGTCGCAGGGGAATAGAAGCCCATCGGCTGGTTGTTGAGGAGTCCGGTGTAGAACTCGACGGAACGATGCACCTTCAAATAGCTGCTCGCATAGGCGAGGAGACCGAAACTGATCGCGTGAGACTCGGGGAATCCGTAGATGGCGAAGGAGCCGATCACTTTCACAATCTTCGCGATGGCCGCCTCCCCCACCCCGCGATCCTCGAGGGCACGGCGCAACTTCGCCTCGACTCTCCGCATTCGTTCGTGGGAACGGTGGAAGCCCAGAGCCCGGCGCAACTCCTCTGCCTCACTGCCACTGAAATCGGCCATGACCATCGCCATTTTCAGAACCTGTTCCTGGAACATGGGAACACCGAGGGTGCGCTCGAGGGTGGGCTTCAGCCGCGCGTCGATGAAGTCGACGGGTTCCCGTCCGGCGCGGCGCGCGAGATAGGGATGGGCGAGACCTCCCGCGATCGGACCCGGGCGCACGATCGCGACCTCGATGACGACATCGTAGAAACAGCGAGGCTGCATGCGCCGCAGGGTGTTCATCTGGGCGCGGCTCTCGATCTGGAAAACTCCGACGGTGTCCGCCGAGCACATCAGATCGTAGGTGGCGGCGTCGTCTTTCGGAATCATCGCGAGATCGACGGGGCGCCCGCGTTCCCTCGCGAGGGCAAGACTGTCCTGCATCACCGCCATCATTCCGAGTCCTAACAGATCCACCTTGATGATCCCCATGTCCGCACAGTCGTTCTTGTCCCATTGCGCCACGGTGCGGCCGGGCATGCCCGCGTTCTCGATCGGGACGACCTCGTCGAGGGAACCCTGACAAATGATCATTCCTCCCGAATGCTGGCCGAGGTGACGGGGCAGCCCGCAGATTTTTTCAAACAAGGCCGCGAGAGCCCCGGCCCGCGGATGAGCGGCGGTGATGCCGGATTGGGCGACCTGGTCGCCGAACTCAAGCGTCTGCCGATGGTCGCCTGCCCCATAGAGATCGCAGAAGCGCGACAACATCTCTTCGGGAAATTCGAGCACCTTTCCGATCTCGCGCACCGCGCTGCGCCCCCGATAAGTGATGACGTTCGCCGTCATCGCCGCGCCGCGACGCCCGTAACGGCGGTAGACCTCCTGGATGACACGCTCGCGCCGTTCTCCGCTGGGCAGATCGAGGTCAATGTCGGGCCACGACTTTCGTCCCTCGCTGAGAAAGCGCTCGAAGAGCAACCTCGCCCCCACCGGATCGACCGGCGTGATGCCGAGGCAGAAGCATACCGCACTGTTGGCCGCGCTGCCCCGCCCCTGCACGAGGATGTTGTTGTCGCGACAGAAATTCACGAGATCCCACACGATGAGAAAATACCCACTGAAGCCGAGTCGCCCGATCAGATCGAGTTCCCGGCTGATCTGATGCCTCACCTCGCGCGAAAGTGTTCCGTAACGCTCCTTCGCCCCTCGCCAGGTCGCCTCGGCAAGAAAACTTTCCATCGAATGCCCCGGTGGCACTTCGTAGCGGGGAAATTCGTAGCCGAGATCTTCGAGCGAAAATTCGAGCCTCTCGGCGAGAGCCCGCGTATTCCGGATGGCCTCGGGATGGTCGCGGAAACGAGATGCCATCTCCGCCGCCGTCCTCACATACCGCTCTCCGTTCACCGAGAGGTGGCGTCCCGCCGCGTCGAGGGTGAAGTGCTCGCGCAAACAAGTGAAAACATCCTGCACGATCCGATCCTCCGGCACGGCATAGGCCACTCCGCCGGTGGCGAGCAGGGGGAGTCGACGCATCGCCGCGAGGTCGGCCTTGGCCCGCACGATCTCCTCTTCGCCGCGGATCGAATGACGCTGCAGCTCGACATAGACATCGCGTTCCGGCACCTGTTGGAGCAACCTGGCCAGAGCCTCCTCCATCCCCCGAGCCCCCTGGCGGCGCCAGCCCTGATCGAGCGGCCCCTCCTCGTCGCCGGTGAGAAAGACGACATCACCGATGATCGATTCGAGCTCGGACCAGGCCACCACACATCCCCCTTTCGGAGACCGCAACTGCGCTCGCGTGAGGAGTCGGGAGACGGCGCGGTACCCCTCGCGCGTTTTCGCGAGAACGGGCAGCACGCCGCCGCCCTCCATCGTCAACTCCGTCCCCACGATGGCCCGGAAACCGTTCTCGCTCGCTCGCCGATGGAACCTGACAGAACCATAAAACCCATTGCGATCGCAAAGGGCGGCCACAGGTTGACCGAGTGCCCCGATCCGGTCGGCGATGGCCTCGGGGGAAGCCGCCCCACGCAGGAAGCTGAAGGCACTGCGGACGCGGAGTTCGCGGTAGTCGGCGGGATCAATCATAATATCCCTCGACGCTCCAGCCCCGCTGCGTCTCGACGAGGCGGAAGAGTCCGTGATGGAGCAGCTCCACATCCCATTCCGTTCGTTCCCATCCGCGCCCCTGATGCCACCAGTCGCCACTGCTTTTCCAGGGACCGCTGCAGGCACCAACCACGCCGGAAAAACGGGCAGTCTCGACCCGCAGCGGCTGCCCCTCGCGCATCTGCACGGTGGCGCGGCAGGCGACCGGAAACTTCCGCAGGATCGGCCCGCTCACCGGCGGCCCGAAGGAAACCTCGCCGCCTTCCCCGAGGTTCCCGAGCAGCGGAGCGCATTCGAATGTCCCCGGTCGACGACTCTCGACGGCGCGTGGTGATCCGACGCGCTCGGCTCCGACGATCTTTCGCAATTTTGTCAGGGTATCTCCGCAGCGAAGCGGGTTGCGAAGGCCCGCTCCGAAAAGGGGGCGCTGTGATGCGAGCGGGTCGGCGGTCTCCAGGCGGAGTCGGATCGACTCCACCGCAGCCCTCATCTCCACAGTTGCGAGATGCCCGGCGGCGAGACGGAAGAGCACTTCCTCGTCCAGGGTCGGCTCGGGCGGCACCAGGCGTCGTCCGTGACAGGCTCCATCGGCGAAATTCACTAACAAATGCACCGCAGATGCGACGCGCCCGGTCCGCGCGACGCGATCGGCGAGTTCGCCGAGGAAACGCCGCAAGAGGTAGGCGAGCGGATCGAACTCGACCACGGCGAGTTCGAAGTCGTGATGTACCTCGAAGAGATCCTCGAGTTTCACGAGCCGCAGAGGACGCCGCAGCCGCCCATTGAGCCGCAGCCAGAGTTCGACTCCCTCCGCCCCGAGGCGGGCCGCGACTCCGTCGCGACGCAGGCGGGCAAAGGCTCCGAGCGTGCGGATGCCCCAGAGGGCAAGTGTTTCCCGCAATGCTGCTCCCGTCTCGGCGAGCAGGACAGGCAAACGGTCGAGTCGCTCGAGTCGCCCGTCCGGCGGCAGGTGCCAGATCGCAACGTCCTCGTGCAGTGCCGCCTGGGCGGCGAGACGGGCCAGGGCGGGCGTCTCCCCGAGACCGATGACGATTTCCAGCCCTCGATCCGCAAGTCTCTCGCGCAGCTTCCAGGCACTCTCGAACCAGCGTTCCTGTGGCTGGCTCGAGAGATCGAGGGTGAGGATGCCCGGCGCGGTTTCCTCGACTCCCGGAACCCAGGCAAACACACTCTCCAAAAGAAATCGCCCTGCGGCGAGTTCGGCGGCCTCCGAAGGACGATCCACCTGAAGGCCGGGACAACGCGCGAGCGCCTGCACGACGGGCATGCCGACCGCGACACCGTCCCGCCGGGCCGCCGCATTGGCGCAGAGCACGATCGACTGACGCGCTGCATCATCGACGAGTGCGATGGGTCCCTGGCATTCGGCATGTCGCCGCAGGGCCTGGAGTCGGAAGTCGTGACACCAGACGACGGCGTAGCCGGTCGCGGCCCCTGGGGTGCGGCTCTCTCGTTTCGGTCTCATCGCTTCCGATTCCGGATGGATCACCGCACCTCGCCCCGCACCGAACGCACCCGCATCCTCTTCAGAAGCCGACTTCGCTCTTCGTGGAAAGCCTCCGCATCCAGATGTGTCTGCACCTCGTAGCGATCCTTGACCACCCCCGTCACCGGGACACGGGCAAGAATCAGACCGATCACACCCTGCTCGCGCAAGGACCGCACGATCCGCTGCCAGACGGACGGCGGCACCGTGCGCCAGTCTTCCGACCGGGCCTCGCGTCCATCGACGAGCAGCCAACGAAAATTTTCATCGCGCGCCACCACATCGCAGGCAGCCACGGCCTGCTCCACCGAATCACACCCGATCCAGAGGAGTGATTCGAGATCGCGCTCGGGAATATTTTCGATGACCAAACCACTCCCCACATCGACGAGCGCCATATATCGCCCCTCGCACCTCGCCCGGGCCAGCAGGGCGGCGAAGATGAGCCCTCCACCTCGCGACGGGCCCGCCACGATCACCTCGGTGATCCTTCCCGGACGCAATCCCTCGAGGAGAACATCGATCCCGATCTCCCCCGCAGGTGACCGCAACAACGGCGTCTCGCGACTCTCGCATTCGCGCAACCACTCGCTCCCGGATCGTACGTTTGTCCCCAATGCCTGGCGGAGCGAGGCGAGGGCGGCGGCTTTCGGGTGCGACAATGTCATTGTTACGTGTTTTTTTGAACAGTTCTTTATAGCCTCCCATTTTGAAAGGTCAATTCCTTTCCATTCGCGCGGCGTCTGACCCTCTTGGCTCGCCCGCTTCACCCGGTCGGATCCCCCGCATTCACGCCACCTCCGGAACGGAGTCACGGACTTTACCTGAAAACAGATTGTCCCCACCATGCCCCAGTCATGCATCTCCCGTGCATTCTCCTCGCTTCCCTTCTTTCCATTTCAGTTGCGCCATTGCTCCCCGCCGCCGACCTCCATCTCGGTGCCGCCACGGCGGACATCACCCCGGATCGTCCCGTCGCCCTCTCCGGACAACGGCATGTCCGCATTTCCAAAAAACCGACCACTCCGATCCAGGTCTCGGCCCTCGCCCTCGAATCGCGGGAAGGTGACCGCATCCTCGACCAGGCCCTCTTCGTCTCCTGCGATCTCGTCGCGATCCGGCAGGGCATCCTCGAACAGGTGCGGACAAAGCTCGCCCCGCGCCTGCCGGATTTTCCCATCGAAAAGATTTTTCTCTCCGCCACCCACACCCACACCGCTCCCGTCATGATCGAGGGTCGCTATGTGCTGCCCGAGGACATCCTGCAGCCCGCCGAATTCGCCGACTTCCTCACCACCCGCATTGCCGAGGCCGCCGAGACGGCGTGGAAATCCCGCGCTCCCGGCAAGGTCGCCTGGGGCCAGAGCCAGGCCGTGCTCGCGCAGAACCGTCGCCCCTATTATGCCGACGGCACCGCCGTGATGTACGGCAAGGTCAACAAACCGGAATTTCGCGGTATCGAAGGCTACGAGGATCACAGTGTCGACGTGCTCTACTTCTGGGATCGCGCGGACCAACTCGTCGCCACGGTCATCAACGTGCCCTGCCCCGCCCAGGAAGTCGGGGGCGGATCCTCCATCCATGCCGATTTCTGGGACCCGACGCGGAGGATGCTGCGGGAAAAATACGGCAAAGATCTCCACATTCTCGCCTGGACTGGTGCCGCCGGCGATGTCACTTCGCGCCCGATGATCAACACCGCCGCCGATGAGCGGATGCGCAAACTGCGCGGTGAGATCTCGCGCCTCGACGAACTCGCCACACGCATCGTGCGCGCCTGGGAAGAGGCCCTCGACGGCGCGAAGCACGATATCCGCGACGACGTCCTCCTCCGACACGCCGTGAAGAAGATCGATCTGCCCTATCGCCTCGTCACCGAATCCGAACGCGACAAAGCCGCCTGGGACGCCAAGGTTTTTCAGGACAAACCCGAGGAGAAGTGGAACTACCGATGGAATCAGAGTGTCGTCGACCGCTACGAGGCGCAGCAGGCCGGCACACAGGAACCCTTCCACATGGAACTCCATGCCCTGCGCCTCGGCGATGTCGCCATCGGCACGAACGAATTCGAACTCTACACCGATTTCGGCATCCAGATGAAGGCCCGCAGCCCCGGCATCCAGAGTTTCATCGTCCAACTCACCGGATCCGCCGGCTACCTGCCAACCGAACGCGCCAAGGCCTTCGGCGGCTACGGTGCGGTCATCCAGAGCAGCCAGATCGGCCCCGAAGGCGGACAAGTCCTCGTCGAGGAAACGGTCGCCGCCTGGAAGGATCTGTGGAAAGATTGACCCGCCATGATTGAACACACCGTCACCTTCCGCCTCGTCCATCCTGTCGATTCACCCGAAGAGACCGCCTTTCTCGCGGCGGCCCGGGAACTCGCCACCATTCCCGGCGTGCGCGACTTCACGATCAAACGCCAGACCAGTCCCAAACTGGCACACACTTTCGGCATCGCGATGCGCTTTGCCACCCAGGAGGACTACGCCGCCTATCATTCACACCCACTGCACACACGTTTCCTCGAAGAACACTGGTTCCCGGAGGTGACGGATTTTCAGGAAGCCGATTTTGAGGCGCTTTGAACTCTCGCTTCTTTCGCATGCGCACGACCTCTCTTTTCCTCCTCGGCCTGTTGGCACTGTTGCTTCCGACAAGTTCCCGCGCATTCGAGGCCGGAGCCGTCGCCGTTGATGTTTCTCCCCGAAAACTGCCCGCGATCCGCAATGGCAGCTTTCTCCAGGCCATCGCCAACCGCGTCGATACTCCCCTCCACGCCCGTGCCCTCGCCCTGAAATCGGGCGACACGACCGCGGTGCTCTGCGTGGTCGATTCCTGCATGTTGCCCACCGATGTCTGCAATGCGGCCAAGGCCCTCGTCACAAAGCAGATCGGTCTGGCCGCTGATCGCATTCTCATCGCCTCGACGCACACCCACACCGCTCCCGGGACGATGGCCATGTGTCTCGGCTCGCGAAAGGACGAGACCTACACCGCCCAACTCGTCCCCCAGGTGGCCGAGGCCATCGTGAAAGCCCAT
>CALDKL010000132.1 GCA_937898895.1 uncultured Verrucomicrobiae bacterium
TACTCGCCGCCATTGAGATGCTGAATGAGGCGGAGACGTTCAATCCTTATCTGCCCGAGCAGACCGTGGCCCTGGTCTTGGATTTGGACGAGGCATACTTCACCGCCGCCCGCCCTTGTTTCGACAAGTGGCGCGGGCCGGTGACACCCGGGATCGTGGTGGACCGCGTCGTCCGCGGTGATTTTGATAGGGGGGAGAGGGGCTACCAAATCTGGCGCACGTATTTCAGTAAGTTTGTTTCTCTCTCCGAGATTCCCTCGATGGAACTCACTCTCGCCGGACTCATTCGGGCAACGCCGGGCGACAAAGATGCCGTCGAAAAGTTGGAAAGGCTTGCGAATTTCGCGAACTCGGGTTCAGGCGGTTTCAAGGTGCCGGGATTGGGATCGGTAAACTGGTTGGCGAATCGAATGATCGCCGGGAACGAGTGGGCGCGGTCCGCCGATTGGATGTTCGACCGGATGATGGACTTTCGCTCGATTGACCCGGAACTTGATCATGTGGGGATCATTCACCAAATGTCGGGGACGGCGAGCAGCGAGTTGTACAATCGACCACCCCAGGAGCGTATCAGATGGCTGGGTGCAATTCTCTCGCACGAAGGTTCTGAGTCGTTCGCTTGGCCTGAACCTTTCTACGAACACATCTATCGCTCCGAAGGTGAGAACCCGGTCGAAGTGATTCATGCAATTGGCGAATGTTTTGAAAACCACCCGCTACGTCGTTGGATTGCACGGGATCTGATCATTGAAGGGGGCTATGCGTCGCAGGACGGGACGGATCGGCGGGAGATCCTGATATCGATGGCAAACCGGCCTTGGCTGAAAAATGTGATTGCCGAAAGCTTCGATAAGGTCGTCGATCTCGACGCCTTCGAGAAGGATTTCGAAAACGCTTCTCCCGGAGCACGCCGCTTCTTTCTGAAGCATCCCGTCGTGCAACGAAGCACCAAGAGGCTTCCCCGCCACCCCTCGGGCCGGGAGTTTACCAAGGAAGATCTCGCGAGATTTCTCGTTTGGGAAGCTGGCGTAGTGATCGAGATCGCGGAGCGACGAGAGTCGTTCGCATTGCATGATTTCATCAAGAGCTTCACCGACCTGATCGCGGAGGCGGAAACGCGTCCTGATGATCCGGTGATTCGGTCGCTCCTCGAAAGGCTGCAGCGCATCTCCTTCGAGCCTCCCTGGCACCGATTCGGAGACTACGAACTCAAATCCCTCCGCGAGTTGCAGGCGCGGTCCCTGCCATACTCGAAAGGGATTTCGGAGACACACAACCTCCTGACAAACTCATCCCTGCCCGCAACGGAACGGGTCTGGAAGCTCGCCCTGAAAGGTGAGTTCGAGGCAGCGGGGAACTTGATGGAAGCCCATGCGGATGAACTTGAATATTGGATCCCGACGGGCATGAAGCGGAGCGATCTCGCTTCACCGGCATTAGCGCAATTCCTTGAGAAATTTCCCGAAGGCGATGAATTGGGGATCTACGCATCGGTCTTCCTTTCGGAACTCCGTGATTTTCTGCCGTTCTACATTTCCCCACGCAACGCGAACATCCTGTGGCCGTATTCCCAAGAGCAAATCACGAATTACGAGGATGATCTGCGGGAATTGGTGCTGCCCTTCGAAGCCGCCATCTTTTCCAACAAGGAGCTGGAACGGAAAACCACCGTCATGCTCGGAGGCTTGTTCGGTGCCCCTGCGCTGATGCCGGAAAAACTCGCCTCCCTGCGTGGGGCCGTCACCAGCAATTACCCTCAGGAGATCCTGTCCCTGCTGGAATTCGATGCGAGTTTGACGAAGGGGGATTGCCGTGACATCAAGCGCCACCTTGCCGAATTATCCAAATCCGGCCGATGGGAATCCACCGGGCGACCTGCGCATGCGTTCGAGGTTCTGGAGTTTCACCTCTGGAGACGCGCACTTCTCGGACTGGAGATCACCGAAGAGCAGAGAAGTGCCATCCAAGAACTCTGTTTCTCGACGCTGCCGTTTCGCGAACTGGCGCCGTCGGGCCTCGATATCCTGCGGTTTCACCAGATGGTCAGGCAGGGTTCCCGAATGTATCCGCTCCATCTCGCGCTTGAGATGATCGAGCGCGTTCCCAACAAGTTGGGCTGCTGGACCTGGAGCGATTTCGATGGCCTCGCTCTCGATCGCTATCGCGACTCGAAAGGGTTTCACGCCAATCTTTCCGGCGGTGCCATCGCGATACTGGCGAGGCGGTGCCAGGACTGGGATGAAGAGGCGAGATGGAGCTTGATCGGTGTTTTCGAAGATCCACTGCCCGGCAGTTCGAGGCGCCCCCAGGTAGTCAGGGGTTTGGCCATGTTCAACGTGTGCGGATTCTTGAAAGAAGAGGAGGTCGTGCGCCGGGCGCGCGAATTCGTCTCGCGGTATCCTGCCTATGGATGGAACTACCACACAATATGGCGGCTCGGCCGACAATACGGGGATGAAACCCTCGCCGCCTTCGGGCGCACCGGTGCCGAGCCGTATTTCGGAAAGGACCCCAATTTGCAGAAGGCGTTTGATACAGACGCCTCGAAACTCTCTGTCCCGTAGCTACTCACTCCGGAATCCCGTTCAGCGTTTCATCCGCCTGCGGATGGAGCAGTCCGAACCCACCCTCGGCCGCCTTGAGCCGAACCTCCACCGACTCCGGGCCTTCGGCGGGAAGGGAGCCGAGAGGTGAGGTGGACCCGAACACCCGGCCACGTGATCACCTTGACCATCAGAGTCCTTCCCATCGTTGCGAGGACGCACGTTGCGATGGCGTGGGACAGCCTCAAGCAAACATGGCCGCAATTGGCGTGCCTTGGTCGGTGAGCGGGACCGGACGGGAGCCGTCGTAGAGATCCTTGCGTGGATCGATTCCGAGCGCGGCGTGAATCGTGGCGTGAAAATCGGGAACAGATACGGGATTCTCGACGATGTTCTTTGAAAATTCGTCGGTCACTCCGTAGGCCCCGTGGTGTTTCAGACCTCCACCTGCGAGGACGAGGCTGAAGGTGCTGCCCTGGTGCCCGCGTCCGCCTCGCCCATCGTAGGCGGCGGGTCGCCCGAACTCGGTGCCGACGGCAATGAGGGTCTTGTCGAGAAGATCCTTTTCCTCAAGGTCAGTGATCAGTGCGGAAAGGGCGATGTCGAGTTCTTTGATGAGGTGATGCTGGTTTTGTTGGCCCTCGTTGTGTGTGTCCCATCCCGTGCCATTGATAAAATTGAGGTTGTGCGAGACCTCGATGAAGCGCACCCCCGCCTGGACCAGGCGACGGGAAAGGAGGCAGCGCTGGCCGAACTCGCCCCCATAGAGAGTTCGGAGATCGGCGGGCTCCTTCTTCAAATCAAAGTGGCGCATGAAATCGGGTCCGGCGAGGCGGAGCGCCTCGGTCTGGGCCTCCCGATATTGAGCGGGCAGAGACTCGGCCTCGACCCGGCTGGCGAGCGGCTGCAAGAGCGCAGAACGCCGGTCCGCGCGGGCGGAATCCACGTCGGCCGGGCGGGCAAATCCCGCCGGACCACTTTCGGTGTCAGTGAGATACACATACCCCGCTTTTGCCCCGAGAAACCCAGGGCCACGGCTCACATTGGGGTAGCCAATGAGCAGGTAGGCAGGCACTCCGGGATTCACCGCGCCGAGTTCATGGGCGATGATCGAGCCGATCGAGGGGTAGGTCGTGCTCCCGCTGATGAGGCGGCCGGTATGAACAAAGTTCGTCGCAAAGGCGTGCTCGTCGATGAGATGGTGGTTCACCGTCCGGATCGCCGTTAGTCGTTCGGCGAGTCTCGCGGTGCGATGCAGGTGCTCGCAGAACCGGACTCCGGAAACAGCCGTCTCCACCGAATCGTATTCCGATCCGGCGATCTTCGGATCCGCTTTCGAGTTGCCCTTCGCCTTCGGGTCGAAGGTGTCGATCTGGGCCATTCCTCCTCCCAGCCAGATAAAGATGCAATGCTCGGCCTTGCCCTTCGGCAGGAGAGTCGCCGCATTCGGTGAGGCGAGCAGACCGGAAGGCCCGAGCGAGGCACCGCCAGCGAGGAGTGCGGAATGTTGGAGAAAGTGGCGTCGGTTCATGGGAGTCGGTGGCAGAAAACCGGGAGGGAGGCGTTGATGGGGGAGAAGTTTTCAGGGAGTATAAATCCATTCGGGAGCATTGAGCATTGCCCAGAGGACATCCTCCATCCGCATGCGCCAATCTTCCTTCAGGGCGGTAGTGGGTGCATCGCCGCGCCGGGCTTGTTCTTCCCGCTGCGTCGCGAGGGTATTGGCCGCGCCGTCGAGGTGGTTCGACCAGCTCACATAACGGATGGGTTCCCGTTTGTCAGCTCGGATGACGGGGCGCTTCGATCCAGGCACAACGCGATTTTCAAATCCTTCGGAAAGCAGGGCGACATAGCGTTCCGCCTCCAGCGGGGTGGGGTGTCGGGTGAGAAGGCGCAGAAAGAGGCGATCGACCAGTTCCTCCGGCGACTTCGCTGCAATCGAGAGGGCGGTTATTCCATGGCGGTCGCTCAGGCGTGTCAGCCAGACTCCCGTCGTTCCGTTCGCGAGGACGGCGGGCTGGAGCACGTTCGGATCGATCTCGCGGGAATTGATCGGATCCTGGCGAGCGCCCCGCCATCCGAAGGTTTCCATCAGGCTCGCCACAGCCTGGATGCGCGGCAGGGAAAGGCTCGGACGGTCGCGCTCATTCGATGTCGAAGCGAGCATCCAGGCCCTGCGGGGTCTGCCGAGTGTGATCGAACTTTCAAGGGCACGGACGCTGTCGAGATCGAGACTAACCTCCTCCAGATCGAAGGGGGTTCCAGTCGTTGAAAACAGCGAATCGACAATCTGCTCGGCGGTGAGACGGCGCGTACTTGGCGCGATCAGGAGCGGGCTCGGCGCGGTCAGGAGTGGATCGGTGGTGCGCTGATAGGCGTGTGAGTTGAGGATGAGTCGCGCGATGGCTTTGAAATCGTAGCCGTTCCTCACCAGTTCGTAACCAAGCCAGGCGAGAAGTTCTGGATGAGAGGGTGCGTTCTTTTCCCAATCGCCGATGCTCGCGACGAGACCGCTGCCCATGTAACGCTCCCAGAGACGATTGACCATGACCTGGGCGAAACGCTGGTTTTCCGGAGCCGTGACGAGGGCGGCGAGACGGTCGCGCGGATCCTCGGGATGCTCTGCGAGGAGGGCGGCGGTTTCCTCCTTCGCGAACTCGGGGAAGGGCCAGGCCGGCTTTACCTCCGATCCGGGCTTCAGGGTGACTTCGATCAGTGGCTTCCGCCCGGCCAGCTTCAATCGGTCCATTGGCACACTGCTCGTTTCGGGGAGCTTGATCGCTTCCTCCTTCATCATCGCGGCGAGCTGAAAGAGATCCTCCTGCTTTGCGGTGTGGGCGGGTGCATCGTGGCAGCGCGCACACTTCATTTCCACACCGAGGAAAGCGGAACTCACGATCATGCCCTTCGCGGCCATGGGCACGTCGTTCTGTGAGGCCGTCGCAAATCCGGCCGGACCGCCAAAACGCTCGCTGCCCTCCATGCGAAGGAGTTCAGTGACGAAAAGATCGGCGGGCTTGTTGTCGAGGAAGGATTCGTAGAGCCACCAGCGGAACGGACCTGTGTTGTTGAGAGTCGGATTGATGATGTTCGGATTCTCCGCGAGAACATCCTGCCAATACCCCATCCAGTGATCCGCCCAACGGGTGTCGGCGAGGAGGCGGTCGATGACAAGGCTGCGCCGGGTCTGCTCCGGATCGCCGAGAAAGTGCGCGATCTCTTCCTCCGTTGGCGGCACCCCGACGGTGTCGAGGAAAACACGGCGCAGGAAGACGAGATCGGAAGAAAGCGGGGGGAGGTCAAATCGGTCCACATCGAACTGCGGCCAGGCCGCTCCCTCCTCGATCCACGCAGTGAGCAGGGCGATTTCCTTCTCGGAAAAACCATCTCCCTTCGGTGGCATGATGTCGTCTCCGGCATCCGCACCGATGCGGTAGATCAGCGAACTTCCGCCGACATCCCCTGGGGCCACCGCGGGACCATCCGATTTTCCACCCTTCAGAGCGGCCTCGTGGAGATCGAGCCTCAAGCCCCCTTTGGCTTTGCCGCCCTGGTGACAGCTGTAGCATTTTGTCTCGAGGAGGGGTTTCACTTCCTTGAAATAGTCGATCTTCGCGGCGCGAGCGGCCTCGGACTCTGCCTTGACCCGGACGATACGATCAGCGATGAAACGATCGATCTCGTTGCTCGCGGGATATCCCTTGGGGAGGTCGGGCACCGTGATCGGAGTTGCCTTGGCGAGCCAGCTCTTTGCCGCTTGCCGACGGCTTTCCCAATAGGCGGCGTGTTCGGCGCGTTTCGCCGCGCGCGACCTGGCATCCACCTCGGCATACCATTTGCGACGTTCGGCCTCGTAGTCGGACCAACCTTCATCCGTGTAGGGCACCTGCCGCTTTCCTGGCGAAAGCAGCGCCCAACTCTCGCTGCCCTCGAGGGAGATCGCGGCTACCGTTTCACCGAACTCGGGTCGGCGTTTGCTCTTGCCGGCGATTCCTCCTACCATTGTCTCCAGTATCACAAAGTGCTCGCCCCCTTTGGAAACAAACTCCGTCCAGTTCTCGCGGTTCCCAGGTGGGACAAAACGAAATTCCGGACCGAGGTCGAGATACTGGTCTTGTGAAGCGAGGACTCCGTGGCCACCGGTGTCTCCGCTCGGGAACGGTGTTTCGAGCACCTTCTTCCCATCCAGGTAGAGCCGACCAGGGCCGCGACTGCGGAGGAGAAGGCGATGTTTTCCCTTCGGAAGGGTCACCACCGCAGTCGCGCGAAAATGAGTGGGATTGGCGCGATCCTCGCGCACACCCGTGGAAATGTATTTTTGGGGCCAGTTGAAGAACCCGAAAACATCCTCTTCATACGTCTCTGTCACCTCGGGTTCATCGGGCCATGAATTTGCCGTCGGCACACCTTTTTCGCTGATCTGCACGAGCACCTCACCTTTCGGTACCATTTCGCGCGTCACCGGCGGTGGTGGTGGCACATAGGAATAACGCGATTCGAGTTCTTTCGCCGACGGAGCGCCGCGCCAGATTTTCAGATCATCCATCCATCCGGTGAAGGATTCACTCGCGCTGCGTTTGTAGCCCGTGCCGATCACGAGATCATCGGCATCCGTCACCGGACCCCGGTCGGTTGCTCCGCCCATATCCCAGACCCCTTCCGTTGCCTTGCCGTCGATGAGGACGCGCAAGCCGTCCTTCCTGCCAAACGTGCAGACCACAGCGACATGGTGCCACCCTGCCTCCGGCACCACCGACTTGCTCCACCATCGGTGCCAGTCGCGCCTGTTCTTGTTCGACGGATCCACGCTCGTGAAGAGAAATCCCACTTCCGCCCCGCCGACTGTTCCCTTGAGACGAACCGCATAATTCTGATTGTTCTCGCCGAGGCCTGCCCCCAGCGTCCCGTGGCGTCCCTTTCCTAACAAATAAGCCATTTCCCCCTCGCCGAGATCCTTCACTCGCACCCAGGCCTCGATTGCAAGAGTTTCGCCGGAACCGAAGCGCAGGTTCGCCGAACCGCCCCGCTCCTGATCCTTCACGACGAGATAGGATTGGGAGTCTTCGAAGTATCCCGCGTGGTTGTTCGGAGGGAAGGTCGGGTATCGCGGAGTGCTCGGGCCTTCTTCCCTGTGTTCGCCTGCCGCCTGCGCTTTCCCGATTTTGCCCTGCCATTCACCGGTCTCTGCGGCACCGTCAAAATTCCACTGGAGCACGATCTTCGGCTCCGCGCACGGACATGCGGCGGGGGCAAGGAGGATCAGCACGAGGACCAGAGTCGGGATCGAAGAAAGGGAATCTGTTTTCACGGCGTCAGAGTGTCGGAGAATCGTAACCCGAAATTCTCCGATGAGAACCCAGGATTGCAGGAATTCCCGAGGGAACGGATTTCCTGAAAAGGTCCCTCCAACTCCCATCGGAAGATCGATTTGGAATATTTTTTCAACTCATTCAAGTTCAACCCTCTACAACCCGCGATAGGACTCTCTTCCAGAGGGCGAAACTTCAACGGGTTTCCTCTTCTTTTTTCGGGGGCTTCATTGCGTGAGGCGAAATCAGATCACCTCGCCGATTCTCTTGGTTCGCAGGGTGGCCGGAGGAAGGGATGGAGGAGGCCATTCACTCCCTCTGGTCGTGTTTCTCGAACCACGCGAGCACGCGGGTGAGCACATCCTCGCGGTGGGGCAGTTGCCGGATCAGATGGCATTCGTCGGGGTACAGCACGAGCTGGGTTTCCACACCATTCTCCCGGAGCGCCCGATAAAACATCCGCCCCATCGCCACGGGACAGCGCCTGTCGTTGACGGAATGGAGGATGAGCGTGGGCGTGCGGACGTTGTTTGCGTAGGTGAGCGGGCTGAGTTTGCGCATGCGATCAGGCACTTCCCAGGGTTTGCCGCCGAGGTCGTGTTCGGTCCAGCTTTGCAGATCGCTGAGATGCCACATGGCATTCATATCGGTGACGGCATTTTGCGCGACGGCGGCACGGAACTGCGTGGTCTGGCCGACCAGCCAGGAGGTCATGTAGCCGCCGTAGCTCACTCCGTAAACGAACTGGCGATTCCGATCCGCAATTCCCTCCTTCACGAGAAACTCAATTCCCGTGAGGATGTCCTGCATGTCTCCGCCACCGAAGTCCTGATGGTCGGCGTCGAGAAAGTTCAAACCGTAACCGGTCGATCCGCGGAAATTGGGCTGGAAGATGGCATAGCCGCGGGTGGCAAAAAACTGTGTGTCGAATCCGGCACCGCTCGTGACGCGGTAATGCGGGCCTCCGTGCGGCATCACGAGCAGCGGAAAGGGCGGTTTGGCAACCGACGCGGGCGGACGGGTTAGGATTCCTTCGATCTCGAGTCCGTCGAAGCTCTTCCAGTGGACGACTTCGTCTTCGGCGCGCAGCCTCTTGCCGATTTCGGGACTGTTGCGAGGGATCAGCGGACTGCGTGCCGGACCTGGCGGCGGCGTATCGGCGATGGCCTGCGCACCCGCGTCGAGATCGACGGCCTGCGTCAGGTTTTTCACCCCGTCGATAGCATCAAACCACACCCGCCGGGAGTCGCGCCAGCATTGGTCTGGCAAGGGATTGACCGGAGCGAGGTGGGGCGGTATGTCCGCGCCCTTGCCATGATGATCGAACACGAGCCGGGCCTTTGCGGGCGAGGTGGTGAGATCGACGACCATGAGATTGAAGACATCCATGTGCGGGCCCTGGTAGCGAGGCGAACTGAGGCAAACGAGACGCTTGCCGTCCGGAGAAATGCGCGGGGAGAATTCGGGGCCGGGGCCAAAGGTGAGTTGCTCCGGTCGAGGGTCGGCGAGCGGAAACTTCCACAGGTCGTAGTTGTGATTGATGCTGTAGCGCACGGACTCCTGCTCGGGATTGCGATTCGCATGGCAGACGAGGTAGCTGCCATCGGGTGACCACTGCGGATCGCCATACCAGAAATCGCCGGGGGTGATCCGGGTGATCCGGGACGCCGCCAACCCGTCCGGGGCGGGAGCCAAATCCGCCACCCAGATTTGGGTGGGACCGTAGCCTTCATATCCTTCGCCCTGGTCCTCGCGCACGACGATGACGTTGTTTTTCTTCTCGGCCTCGCTGCGTGGATCGAGCCCCTCGTCGGCGACGAACAGGAGTTGTTTTCCATCCGGTGAAAAGGAGACCCGGCCATAAAACCGATCGGTGATGACGCGGCCATACGGCTTGCCCTTGCCTCCGAGTGGAATCGCCTTTCCGCCCGCCACCGGAAAAAACCAGATGTCCGCCGCCGGATCGGTGTAGGGAGGCACTGACGAAAATGCGGGGGTGCCGTCGTCAAAGGGCCGCGTGGACAACAACACCAGCCATCGGCCATCCGGCGAGAGCCGCAGCGAGAGCACGTCAGGCTCGCCCGGTTCGACCGCACCGGCATTCCCTGCCGCGTCCACTTTCCACAGAGACTGTTTCACCTTGCGTGTCTTTTCATCGAAGCGGTGGCGGATGTAGAAAGCGCTCTTGCCATCCGCGAGAGTGACGACGTCCAGCGCAAGATCCGTTTTGTAGAGATCGGAAATCTGCGGCGGAAGCAACTCATCGGCGTGGAGGACGGCAGCTGTGGCAAGGAGGAGGAAAAGGAGGTGCTTCATCTCGGTGGGAAAGAGTTGTCGTTCGGCGACAGGCATTGCCGGGGAGAACGTCGCAATCCTTTCACTTCCGCATGAAAGCACTGGAGATTCCAACCCTCAACTGCGCCATCCGCCGAGGTTTGCATTTCGAAATCAATCATGCCAGCCTCTTTCCCATGAAGAAACCACCCGCCTTCCTCTTCTTCCTCCTCGCTGCACTCCTGGTCGCAGGGCTACGGGCCGCAGCCCCTACGGCGGAGCTGCGCGTGGCGAACCGCACGCCGCTCGCGAGCGAAGTCGGCTACCGGCCGAGTGACGGGGAAACGGTGCGACTCAATCCTCCCTCGTTCATCTGGCTGCACGAGCGCGAGGCCGTCACCTACTCGATCCAATGGTCTCGCACGGCGGATTTCCGCGATGCGACCGGGGCGGAGAACTTCGCGTGGAACACCTACACCCACCGCGAAGCGCTGGCACCGGGCGAGTGGTTCTGGCGCTATCGTTTCACCGCGCGGGACGGACGAGTTTCCTCCTGGAGCGTGACGCGGCGGGTGAACATCCCCAAGGACGCCGTCGCCTTCCCCATGCCCTCACGCACCGAGCAGCGCGAACGTGTGCCGGCGGGGCATCCGCGGCTTTTCCTGCGACCGGAGGATCTGCCGCGCCTGCGGGAACTGGCCAAGGGTCGCGAGAAGGAACGCTTCGCCAAGCTGCTCGCCGAGGCGGAGCGAATCGCGAAAGCCGAACCGCTCCCGGAGCCGACCGAGATGGGCTCCGCCCGCGACAAGAAGGACGAACAGGCCATTCGCTTCTGGTGGCCCAACCGCGAGCGGACCGAGACGGCGTGCAAACAGGCCGAGACCCTCGCCTTCGTCTATCTGATGACCGGCGAGAAGCGGTTTGGCGACGCTGCCCGCAAACATGTGCTGCATCTCGCTTCGTGGAATCCCGATGGCCCCACCAACTTCCGTCTCAACTGTGAGGCCGCCAAGCCGATGCTCTATCGACTGCCTCGCGCCTACGACTGGGCCTGGGACACTTTCACGCCTGCCGAGCGCGGACAGATTCAGGCGGTCATGGCGCGGCGCGTCAAGGACGCATGGGACAGCGGCGAGGTCGGGCGCGGCGTCGGTCACCTCAACTCGCCCTACAGCAGCCACGGCAACCGCGTCTGGCACAAGATCGGCGAGGCGGGCATCGCCTTCCTCGGTGAAATCCCGGAGGCGGAAACCTGGCTCGACTATGCCGTGAACAAGTTCTACGCATGTTATCCCGTGTGGTCGGACGACGACGGCGGCTGGCACGAGGGGGTGGCATACTGGAGCGGATACATGAGCAAGGTCGTCTGGTGGCTCCAGATCGCGCAGACTGCGCTGGCAATCGACGGATCGAAGAAGCCCTTCTTCGCCCAGGTGGGCGATTACCCGCTCTACATCGCTCCGCCCGGTTCGCCCAACGCGGGCTTTGGCGACCTTTCCAACCGTCCGCCCTCCACCAGTGTCGGCAGCTTCATGGAATACCACCTGCGCACCGCCGGAAACAGCAACGCAGCCAGCCACGCGGGCTACTGGCGATGGTGGACGCAGACCTGGAAGATGGGCGGTGCCGACGGTATCCTCGGCTTTCTCTATCACGCCAATCTTCCGGCCCTGCCTGCGGCGAAACCGCCGTCGGACCTGCCGCCGTCAAAGGTGTTTCGCGGCATCGGCGTGGCCAGCCTGCACACCACCCTGCTCGACAGTGCGGACGACGTGCACTTCCTCTTCAAGTCCAGTCCCTTCGGATCGCAAAGCCACGGCCACAACCCGCAAAACAGCTTTCAGCTCAATGCCTACGGCGCGGCACTGCTGCCCGCGTGCGTCTATCGCGACCTTCACGGCAGCGCCTTTCACTCGGAATGGGCTCAGACCACCCAGGCACAGAATGCCGTGCTTGTGAACGGCGAAGGCCAGATCAAACGCAGCGCCACCGCCACCGGGCACATCACCGACTTCCGTTTCAGTCCGGAGTGCGACTTCGTCACGGGCGATGCCACCGTCGCCTACGGCAAGCTCGTCCGCCGCGCCCTGCGTCACGTCGCCTTCATCAAGCCTGACCTGATCGTGCTCTGCGACGATCTCGCGACACCGCAGCCCGCGACCTTCCAATTTCTGCTGCACGGCCTCTCAGCATTCACCCTCGACGAACCACACGCCCGCCTCACCATCGAGCAACCCAAGGCCGGTCTCACCGCGCAATACCTACCTCCCGCCTCGCTGACTTTCCGGCAGTGGAGTGGCTATCCCATGCCCATGCTCCGCGACATGACCATCCCCGAGCAATGGCATGTCGAGGCATCCACCACGGACAAGTGCAGCGACCTTCAGATGCTCACGGTGCTCGTCCCCTGGCGCACCGGCAAACGCACCGAATGGACCGCGCAGCGCATCGAAAGCCCCACTGCGGTCGGAACTCGAATCCGGCGCGGCGACGAGAGTCTCGTCGTCGCCTTCCGCAAATCCGGTGTGACCGGTGAGGCCACGCTGGAGGGCCTGACATTCGACGCTCCTTCGGCCTTTCGCAGGGAGCAGTGATGGACCTGTTTGTAATCCGGGAAATCCTGAATCCGAAGTTGGGGAACCACGGAACACACCGAATACACCGACAAATCA
>CALDKL010000133.1 GCA_937898895.1 uncultured Verrucomicrobiae bacterium
GGCGGAAAAGCCGAGGAGGAAACCGAGGGCGAGGATGGCCGGATGGGCGAAGAGGCGGGGGAACTTCATGAGAGAAGCGCAAAGCTTAGGGGTTCGGGGGGGAAAGTCAATCTCGCCGGTTCGGATCGCATCGCCCATCCGGGCCCGTTTGTCGTTCGCCTGCGCGGATTGGCTCGCAATGAGACTTGCCATTTTCCCCCGGAATACCGCACAATCCCCTCATGCGTCGTCAGCCCTCTGTTTTCTCACTCGCTTTCCACCTGGTCCTCGCAGGATCCCTGACAAACGCCCAGGAGAATCCTGCTGCGGCTCCGGCTCCGGCCCCTCCCGCAATCGTCACGAAAGTCACGGAAGTCGCGGCAGAAGCGCCGCCGCCCCGTCCCCTCCCCCACCCGGAAACGGAAAAGGCGACACCCGCAGGACCCCAAGATCTGCAAGCGTGGTCCGATTGGGTGCTTCACGGAATGCCGGGTCGGCTCTCGCCACGCGCCCATGATGATGCCGCCACCATTCTTCCCCTCTGGGGTCGGCGTCTCCAATTCGACGCCACCGCCAAGGGCGCGACCTTCTCGCTTCAGTTCGAGGCATTCGACAAGGGCTGGCTCGCCTTGCCGGGCAGCATCGGCCGATGGCCCGGACAGGTCCTTCTTGGCAAGGATGCAGTGCCCGTCGTGGAACGCGATGGCCGACCCGCAATCCACGTCGAACCGGGGCAAAATTCCGTCACCGGCACATTCACCTGGCCTGAATTGCCGCAACAGATCAAACTTTCACCTCAGATCGGCCTGCTGGCCCTGACGATCAACGGCCAGGCCCAGGCCACGCCCTCGTGGGAGGCCGACGGCACTCTGTGGTTGCAACGCCAAGCAACGAACGAACCCGTCGATCAGGATTCCCTGCAGATCAAAATCCATTCTCTCCTGGAGGACGGCATCCCTCTGTGGTTCGAAACCCGGCTCGAGCTGATCGTCGCCGGAAAAAGTCGCGAGGAAATGCTCGGCACGATCCTGCCGACGGGATGGCAACTGGCCCAGATCGAATCGCCCCTCCCTGTCGCCATCGATGAATCCGGACTCCTCAAAAGCCAGGTCCGCGCAGGTCGCTGGACAATGATCCTGAGAGCCTTCCGCGCCTCCCCTCCCGAGTCGATCGGCTTTGCCGAAGGTTCCTCTCCGGCGGTCGCGGATCAGGCCATCGCCTTCCGCGGCCAACCCGAATTTCGCCAGGCGGAGATCACCGGCCTTCCCCAGATCGACGTGGCTCAGACGGAGATGCCCGAGGAATGGCGCTCCCTGCCCGTATACCGATGGGAGACCGGGACGCCCTTCCAACTTGTCGAGCGCGTCCGCGGACCCGGCGAGCGCAGTGCCGCCTCGATCACGATGCAGCGATCCCTCTGGCTCGACGAGGATGGAAAGGCACTCACCTTCCAGGATCGACTCTCCGGACCCCTTCGCGAGATCCGGCGCTTCGATGCCGCTCCGGGGCATTTGTTAGGATCCGTCACGGTGAGCGGCGAGCCGAGGCTCATCACGAAGAATCCCGAGGGAGAAGCGCCCGGCTTCGAGGTCCGCAGCCCCAACCTCGATGCCGTGGCCACCGGTCGCGTCGAAGCCCTCGACACGACACTCTCTGCGACGGGTTGGCAGGCCGACGTCGACCGACTCAGCGCCACGCTCCACCTGCCGCCCGGCTATCGGCTGTTCGCCATGCTCGGAGCCGACTACACCAATGGCGACTGGCTCACCTCCTGGTCGCTCCTCGACCTGTTCTTGCTCCTGCTCTTCACACTCGCCGTCTTCCGATTGCGCGGGCTCCTTGCCGGCCTGCTCGCCTTTGCGGCCTTCGGACTGGCCTACCACGAGCCTGGCGCTCCGCGATTTTCGTGGCTGCTTCTCCTCCTGCCCGTCGCCCTCGTCTCGGTGCTTCCGGCGGGCCGGTGGCGAAACACCGCCAATGCCGGGAAGTGGATCGCCGCTGCGATCCTGCTGATTTTCCTCACGCCCTTTGCCGCCCGTCAGATCCAGGCGGTGATTTTCCCACAGCTCGAGCAGGTCACCGACTTTGCACAACCTCAGGGAAGAGGGATTGGAGCCGTTTCCGCGAATATTCCGATGGCGGAACCGATGGCATCCGAAAGCATCTCCGAGAAGAACATGGTACAACGTCAGGCTCCGCAGATGGCAAAGAAGCTCTACCAGGACTCCAGCAATCTCAAGGCCGACCCCAAGGCAGTGATCCAGACCGGACCAGGAGTGCCCAACTGGAGCTGGCGCACCATCACCTTCGGCTGGGACGGACCCGTCGCGAGCACTCAGACGGTGCGCCCCCTCCTCATCCCGCCGCACCTTTCGCAGCCCCTCGGCGTCGTGAGGATCCTCTGCCTCGTCCTCCTCCTCGCGATGTTGCTGACCCGGCGGAAACGGGCGACTCCGCCCGCCGGACCCGCGCCTGAAAAGGAGGAAATGCCCGCATCCCCGACGAATCCGGCGGCAATTTCGGTTGTTTTGTCAGGATTCCTTCTCTTTGGCCTCACCTCGCCAGCACAGGCACAGTTTCCGAGCCAGGATCTCCTCGAGGAGTTGAAAAACCGTCTCACCGAAGTGCCCGACTCCTTTCCGGGAGCCGCCGACCTCGCCTCGGCCGATCTGAGGCTGGAAGGCGAATCCTTCACCCTGACATTGCCCTATCACGCGGCGGATCGCTGCGCCGCTCCGGTGCCGATTCCCTTCTCCGCCCTCGTCCCCGGGAGCGCGGAATTCGCCGCAGGCAAGCCCGCCACGGTCCTGCGGCGCGAAGGCCAACTTTGGGTGCTCCTGCCTTCCGACGGCATCCACGTTCTGACGGTGAAGGGCCGACTCCGCGACCTTACCGAATGGGAATGGGGATTCCCGCTCAAGCCGCGACGGGTCAGCGTCACCGCCGAAGGCTGGACGGTGAGCGGATTGAAACCCGACGGCACCGCTGAGGACCAAATCCTCTTTGCCCGAGTCCGCCGTGAGGAAGCGGCCGCAGCGGCCACCTATGATCGGCCCGACACGAAACTCGCCCTCCTCGTGGAGCGCCAAATCGAGCTGGGACTCGCATGGCGCGTCACCACGACAGTGAAGCGCCTTTCCCCCGGCGGCCGTGCCGCTGCCGTGCGCGTGCCCTTGCTGGCGGGCGAACGGGTCGTCAGCCAGGGCCGCCCCGTCGAGGGCGGAGCCATCGAGGTGCGCCTCGCCCCGAACGAGGAGGCGGCCGTATGGGAGGGGGAACTCTCTCCCGCCAACGACCTGACCCTCTCCACTCGCAAAGGCGATACCTGGACCGAGCAGTGGCGTCTCATCGCCTCGCCAGACTGGAATGTGACCTTTGCGGGGGTCGCCCCGCTCTTTGAAAATCTCGACGGACAACTCGTCCCGCTCTGGCAACCGTGGCCCGGAGAGACTGCCACCCTTTCGGTCTCACGCCCCAAGGCAGTGGAGGGAGCCGCGGTCACGATCGACTCGGCCACTCACACCGTGAATCCGGGACGACGCCAGATGGCTTCCATCCTCCATCTCTCCCTGCGCACCAGTCTCGGCGAGGAATTCCGCATCCGCATCCCTTCCTCTGCGGAAGTCACTTCACTGACTCACGACGGTCGCTCGATCCCGATCCGCAAAGACGGAGATGCCATCGTCGTCCCCTTGAAGCCGGGGGCGCAGAAGCTTGCCGTGGAATGGCGTCTTCCGAGTGGGGAGAATGTCTGGACTCTCGCCGACGCCGTCGCTCTGCCGGTCGAGGCGGCCAACGTCACCACGGAAATCCATCCGCCCCGCGACCGCTGGCTCCTCTGGTCGAAAGGGCCGCAACAGGGCCCTGCCTTCCGCTTCTGGGGAGTGCTTGCCTTTGCCCTCCTCGCCGCCATCGTGCTCTCGCGGGTGCCGGAATCCCCTCTGGGCCTCTTTGCCTGGATGTTGCTCTCCCTCGGGCTCACCCAGGTGCCCGTCGCCCTGGCCATGTTCGTCATCGCGTGGGTTTTCTTTCTCCGCTGGCGAGGTGCGGACAGTTTTCAACGGCTGCCGGGATGGGCGTACAACCTTTGTCAGGTCGGTCTCATCTTCCTGACCTTGCTCTCGATCGGGATTTTCATCGGCATCGCATCCTCGGGTCTGCTCGGCGATCCCGAAATGTATATCATCGGAAACGGCTCGAGCGATTCGCGACTCGCCTGGTACGCGGCGAGGACGACGAGCGAGCTACCTCAGCCCGGTTATGTTTCGATCTCGGTCTGGTGGTATCGCCTCGCCATGCTGCTTTGGGCGCTGTGGCTTGCTGCGGCCCTCGTCCGATGGCTGCGGCTGGGATGGAAGAATTCCTCAAAGGGAGGCCATTTCAAAAAGAGCCCTCCGAAACCGAAAGCACAGCCGCCAATGCTGCCGACGGAGAATGTCGTACCGGAAATTCCGGCAGAGGCGGATCCTCCGGCTACCGCGACCTGAAGCGCCCGCATGGCAGGCGGCTCGGCGAACTTTCTCACCCCACCGCCTTCCCCCACAACTCTGCAAAGGCACCGCCTTTCCCAATCAATTCCCCGGGCGCCCCCTGCTCGATGACCTGGCCATCGCCCATCACCACCACCTGATCGGCATGCCGCAGGGTACTGAGGCGATGCGCCAGAACAAAGCTCGTCCTTCCCGCCATCAATAAGCGCATCGCCTTCTGCGTCCTCGCCTCGGTCAGAGGGTCGATCGCACTGGTGGCCTCGTCGAGAATCAAAATCCGGGGATCGGCGATGAGGGCACGGGCGAAGCAGATCAACTGCCGCTGGCCCAGGGACAGGCTGGAGCCACGTTCGCCCACCTCGGCATCGAGCCCTCCGGGGATGGCCTCGATTGTTTCAAGACAGTCGAGTCGTGCGAGCGCCTCGCGCACGTCCTCGCGGCTCGCGCCGGGTTTCACGACACAGATATTCTCAAATACGCTGCCCGCGAAGAGGTGATTCTGCTGCGGCACGATGCCGAGATGACGGTGAAGCCAGTGACTCGAGAGAGTGCGGGTATCGCGGCCGTCGATGAGCACGGCACCGGTCTCGGGCAAATAAAACTTGGCGATCAATCCGGCGACCGTACTCTTGCCGCTGCCCGTCGCTCCGACAATGGCGATACATTGGCCGGCGTGGGCGGAAAACGTGACGTCGCGGAGGACAGGTCTTCCCGCGACGTAGGAAAAACCAACCTCTCGCAGCGCGACGTGCCCCTCGAGACGATCCGGTGAAATCGCGTCGGGCGGATCAGTCCATTCTGGGACCGTGTCGAGAATGGCGAAGACCCGTTCGGCCCCGGCCATCGCGGTGAGAGCCTCGTTGAACATATTCCCAAGGATGGTGATCGGGCTGAAAAACAGTCCTGCGAGAAAAAAGAACTGCACCATGCTGCCGAGTGTCGCAGGATTCTCCGCTGCGAGGACATGCCCGCCTCCCACGACCACGAGCAGCGCCATGAAAAGCTGGCCGTTCAGTTCAAGAAGCGGGAGAAAGGTACCCCCGAGACGAGCCGCCGTGTAGTTGTAGCGGGCGTGGTCCTCGACGAGATCTCGAAAGTGATCGGCATTGATCCGCTCGCGACCGAAGCTCTGCGTAACGCGGATGCCGCTGACGCTCTCGGCCATGGTCGCGGTGATGCGGCTGAAACTGTCGCTCTGGCGTCGATAGGCCTGACTGAGACGACGACGAAAATAGAGATTCATACCCCAGACGATGGGGGCGATCCCGAGGACGAGGAGGAAGAGCCGCCAATCCTCGACGGCCATGAGAACGGCACATCCTGCCATTTGCCCGATGGAGACGAGCGAGACAAAGAGCACGTTCTGCACTCCGACGCGGACATTCTCCGCATCCCCGGTGAGACGGCTGATGAGACGCCCCACGGGTTGGCGATTGAAATATCCCATCGTCAGGCCGAGCCAGTGGCGGAACATCGCCAAACGCAGGTCATGGATAACAGCTTCGCCAATCTCGAGAGCCCATTGGATGCGATATCGGAAAGTGAATTCGGTGAAGAGGGCGAAGGCAGCAAAGGCGGCAACCGCCCAGGCGAGCTGGTCTGCGTCGCCCCGGGCGACAGGCCCGTTGATGATCGCCCCGACGCCCCAGGCGAGCACGGGCAACTGGATGCCCCGCAGAGCCACCGTGATGAAGAGCCCGATCATCTTCCGTCGATAGGCCCGGGTGAAGCGGAGGAGACGGCGGATCAGGGCCAATGAAAGAGG
>CALDKL010000134.1 GCA_937898895.1 uncultured Verrucomicrobiae bacterium
TGCAGGCAGATGTCGGCGGGGCGGTCGTCCTTCACGACAAACACGACAAAGTTCTGCCAGTAGCCGTGGCCGGTCTGGTCGGGGGTGGTGAGGCGGCCGAGGTAGACTCCGCTGGGCCAGTCCGAGGGGATGGTCAGGGAGACGGAGGGCTCCCAGAGGCATTCGTGCAGATGGCGATCACCGCGCGTCGATGCGGGCACCGCTTGCGTTTTCCCTGGGAGCTTCGCAAAGGTCTTCATGAGTCGTGCGCCTTTGCCGCCGTAGTATCCGGTTCGGAAGATCTCGAGCTTGTAGTCGGCCGGAACCTTCACGCTCACGAAAATGTCAATCGTCTCTCCGGCAGCGACGGATTGTTTCGAACAATATCCCTCGATGTCCGAGGAGCGTTTTCCGTTGGAATCACTGTCGATTCGCACTCGCGTGAGCTGCCAGTCGTCTGCGCCGGGTTTAGCGTTTTCTTCGCGGATCAGGTTCGGTTTCGCTTCCTCTGCATGGATGGACGAGGCGGAAAAAGCCATTGCCGGAGCGGCGGCCGAGGCGAGAAAGGAGCGGCGAGATGGTTTCATGAGTCAGTAGTAGTGAAGTTCCCCCCGAGGGGCAATGGCGCGATAGGGGGAGTGTCATCAGAGTGCAATGCCAGAGGTCCATTCGGAAGGAAACCATGGGAAACTATGGGAGCTGACTCGCCGATTCCCTTCGGCAAGGGCGGTTCAGATCCTCGCCCGAGCCGCATCCTTGCCCCGTGTATCGCAGTTTCTCACAAAAGTCGAAAATCGGGGCGCGGAACGCCAAGAGAGCAAGAAGGCGATCACACGATCAGCTCACCACGCCGTCCACCCTCCATCGACCAACAGGTTCTGGCCCGTGACATAGCTGCTCGCTTCGCTCGCGAGAAAGACGAGGGCTCCCTTCAACTCCTCCGGCCGTCCCATCCGCCCCATCGGGGATTTTGCGGTGAGGCGCTCGACCATCGTCGCGTTTGCGGCGGGTCCGGGAAAGGGGCCGGGGGAAAGACAGTTCACTCGCACTCCGTCCTTCGCCCAGTAGACAGCGAGGTGACGGGTCAGGTGGACGATGCCTCCTTTCAGCGCATGATAGGCCACCGGACTCGCCGGGACGGCGCCGTCGTAGGCATCGGGGTATGAGCCGACGACACCGTACATCGATCCAATCAGAAGGATGCTGGCACCGCCTCCGCGCGAGACGGCGTGGTCGCGCAGTTTTCTTGCAAGGAGGAAATAGCCCGTCGCATTGGCAAGGCTGCGGTTGAATTCGTCTCCCGTCACGGTGGTGAGGTCGGAGGCGTTTCCGGCGTGGCCATTGTTCACGAGGATATCGATGCGACCGGCGCGGAGGAGAGCGTCGGTGAAGCCGCTCTCGATGGTAGCCTCATCGAGGTGATCGAGGGCGACACCGAAATGGGTTTGTCCGGCATTGGCGGGAAGCGCGGCGGCACACTCGCTGGCGCGCGCTGCGTCGCGGCTCGTGGTGATGACATTGGCACCCGCCTCGGCGAGGGCGCGGGACATCGCCGAGCCGAGCCAACCGCTCGCCCCGCTGATGAGTGCGGTCTTGCCACGCAGGTCGAAGAGTTGGGAGATGGTTCGTTCGGTGCTCATGGTAGGATATTCTCCCAGCCTGTCCCGGCGGCGCTGCGGTGTGAGGCGAGATTCACCTTCAGGGTGCGGA
>CALDKL010000135.1 GCA_937898895.1 uncultured Verrucomicrobiae bacterium
TATTCCAGCCAAAGGTCGAAAACGTCGTGAAGCTCCCGAGAAACCCGGTAAAAACGGCGAGCCGGAGTGACTCCGTCACCCAGGTTCGGCCTTCGCAGCGAGCAAAGAGCCAGCCGAAGACCAGGCATCCTGACACATTCACCAAAAGGATGCCCCAGGGAAAGGAATTTCCCGGCGCAATGCGATCATCGACCCATCGTTGCAGCCCCCAGCGGGCCACCGCTCCGAGCGCACCGCCAAGGACGAGGGGAAGAAGGGTTTTCACCATCTCGGTACGGTCCGCTCAGTAGTTCAGCGGATGCAGTGATTTGGGCAGAAACTGTCCGTTGCGCCGGATGACCTGTCCGTCGAAACGGATTTCTCCGCCGCCATAATCAGGCCGCTGGATATTGACGAGATCCCAGTGTACCGAACTGCGGTTGCCATTGTCGGCGACCTCATAGGCCTGGCCGGGGGTAAAGTGGAAGCTGCCCGCGATCTTTTCGTCGAAGAGGATGTCGCGCATCGGCTCCTTGATGTGGCGATTGAAGCCAATCGCGAATTCGCCGATGTAGCGGGCTCCGTCATCGGTATCGAAGATCTTGTTGATTTCCTTGGTATGGTTTGCCGTCGCCTTGACGATGCGACCCTGTTTGAACTCCAACCGCACGTTGTCGAAGGCGATGCCCTGGTAAATTGAGGGAGCGTTGTAGGTGATGACGCCCTCGACCGAATGCTTCACCGGAGCAGTGAAACACTCGCCATCGGGGATGTTGTGCGAGCCGCCGCAGGGGATCCCGGGGATATCCGCGATACTGAAACGCAGGTCCGTGCCCGGCCCCGTGATGTGAACGTCTTTCGTTTTGGTCATGAGGCGGGCGAGCGCGTTCATGGCCGGTTTCAGCTTTGCGTAGTCGAGCAGGCAGACGCGGAAGTAGAAATCCTCGAAGGCCTCTGTCGACATGCCCGCGCTCTGGGCCATGGAGGGATGCGGCCAACGCAGGACACACCAGCGCGTTTTGTTGACTCGCTGGTTGAGGACCGGGCGCATCTTCGTCGAGAGCATCTGCATGTTCTTCGCCGGCACGTCGGAAAGTTCGTTCACGTTGTGGCTCCCTCGAATCGCGATGTAGCAATCCATCGACTTCATCTGGTGCATCGCGGTGGAGGCGATGATCCCGTATTGTTCCTCGGTGGCACCGCGGGCGAGTTCGCGGGAGATCTTCGCGTGGTGGATGTTGAGAAAGGGCGTGGCTTTCACCGCGCGAACCTCCCGGATCAGGGCGATGCCCACCTCCTCGGGTACGTCAAAGAGTTCGATGAGGACCTTTTCGCCCTTCTTCGTGGCGGTCGAATATCTCACCAGTTGCCGGGCCAGTTGGTCAATACGGGGATCATGCATGAGGGACAGTCACGGGAAAAGCGGATTGTGAAAAGCGGAAAATGCCGTCTCCTTTCCCGTATGACGCAGTCTTTTGTCTCCAGTCTGGACGAGGTCGCCACCCTGAGGGAGCAACTCTCGCGGGAAGGCCGGAAACTGGTCCTCACAAACGGAGTTTTCGATATTCTTCACGTCGGCCACGCGCGCTACCTCACCGAGGCGCGGGCTCTCGGTGACGCCCTCGTCGTCGCGATCAATGGCGACGCCTCCGTGCGCGAACTGAAGGGCCCCGGACGCCCCGTCAACACTGCCGTCGAACGTGCCGAGGTGCTCCGGGCGTTGCGCTGTGTCGATGCCGTCGTCGTCTTCGAAGAGCGTCGCGCCACCGCTGTGATCGACGCGATTCGCCCCCACATCTACACCAAAGGCGGCGACTACACTCCGGAGTCGCTCGTCGATGAGGAGAAGGCCCTCCTCGATCAGCTCGGAGTGGAAATTCGTATTCTCGCTCTCGTCCCAGGCAAGTCGACCAGTGCCACGCTCGCCTCTCGGGATCTCGCCGCACCTTCCGGAGTCCGGACCGCCGCACTCCGCCGTGTCGCCATTCTTGGTTCCGGAAAGGGATCCAATGCGCGTGCCATCCTCGCAGCGGCAAAGGAGGGCCGGCTCGGTGGCGAGGTCGCTGTTGTCGTTTCCGACGATTCCGGTGCGGGCATTCTCAAGGTCGCCAAAGAATACGACATTCCCACCCTCCTCCTCGATCCAGGCACGGAGAGGCGCGGTCGCCTCACCGATGCGGCCCTGAAGGAACTGACCGACCGACTCCGCGCCCTGCGCATCGACCTCGTTGTCTGCGCCGGTTTTCTGCGGGTCTTGCGCGAGCCGATCCTGGGGGCCTTTTCCGGACGCATTCTCAACCTCCATCCTTCGCTCCTTCCTCGCCACCCCGGGCTTGATCCCGTGGCCAGGGCAATCGCAGCGGGCGACGAAACAACGGGCTGCACCGTGCACCTCGTCGATGCCGGGATCGACACCGGGGAAATCCTGCACCAGGAGACCGTGTCCATTCTCCCGACCGACACGGTCGAGTCTCTCACGACGAGGATTCACGAGGCCGAACACCGCATTTTCCCCGAGGTGATCGCGGATCGTTTGGCACGTTTGTGAGGGACCAGCAACCGGCTCCCTACCTGGCCCTCGCATCCAACCACGACTGCAGAATCTCCACGGCGGCGGCCTGGTCGATGATCGGTTTGGCCTGATGCTTTTTTTTCCCCGCCGCACCCAGTTTCTCGTAGGCGATCGAGGTGGTGAGGGTCTCGTCGACCTCGTGGATCGCGACGGACTCCGGCAGGCGTGATCGCAGTTTCGCAAGAAAGGCCCTCACCCGTCGCACTGCGTCGCCCTCGCGGCCGTCGAGATGGAGAGGCAATCCCACAACGACGTGCTCGATGTGGCGTGAGGCGACAAGTTCGACAATTCGATTGATTGCCTGATCGGGGTCCGCTCCAGGCACCGTCTCGAGCGGATGGGCGAGAAAGCCGAGGTCATCGCTGACTGCCACGCCGATGCGCACCGTTCCGTGGTCAACCCCAAGGGCGCGGAGGAGCGGAGGAGTCATCGCAGCAAAGGACGAAGGGCGACCGAAAACTCACAACAATTCCGGAGGCAGTTGATCGACGAGCTTCTTGATCTGGTCCGCCTCGTGGCGGTTGGCGACGAGGAGGGCATCCTCGGTCTGCACGACGATGAGATGTTCCACCCCGAGGAGGCAGACGCGCGGCATGCCGCAAGTGGAGAAGACAATGTTGTCGCGCGAATCGATTGCGAGTAGCGGACCCCGGTGTGCGTTGCCGAGATCGTCTTTGGCGAGATATTTCGCGGCCGAGGGCCAGCCACCCACGTCGTCCCAGCCCACGTCGGCCTCGAGGTTGAGAATGCGCCCCGCCTTCTCCATCAGTGCAAAGTCGATCGAAATCTTGTCGAGCGAGGGGAATCGCTTCTCCACCGTCGCGGCGAAGTCCTCGCTATCGCGCAGTTCCGTGACAAAGTCGGCGAGCGAAGGGCAATGCTGCGAGAGTTCGCGCAGCAAGGTCGGGATGGTCCAGAGGAAGATGCCTGCATTCCAGGAAAAGCCGCCCTGCTCTAGATAGGATTCTGCCGTCTCCACGGAGGGCTTTTCCCGGAAACGTTTCACCTCATGCACGGGCAGTCCGGAGCCATCGTCGTCGGTGACGATGCGCTCGCCGCGTTCGATATAGCCGTAGCTCGGACAGGGCCAGTCGGGTTTGATCCCGAGGGTCACAATGGCTTCTTCGGTCGCGGCAGCGGCGGCGGCAGCGCGGAGGACGCGGCGAAATTCCTCTCCCTTCACGACGAGTTGATCGGCGGGAAGGGCGACCATCGTGGCCTGGGGATCCCGTGCCGCGATCCATCCGGCGGCGAGGGCGATGGCGGGCGCGGTATCGCGACGGGTCGGCTCGGCCACGACGTTCTCAGCGGGGATCCGGGGCAGGGCGGCGCGGACGCCTGCGAGCTGGGCCTCGTTGGTGAGGACAAGGATGCGCTCCGGCGGCACGATTCCGTCGAGACGGTTCACCGCCTTCTCGATCAGAGTCTCCTCGTCAAACAGGGCGAGGAGTTGCTTTGGTTTTGCATTGCGGCTGAGCGGCCAGAAACGAGTGCCGCTGCCTCCGGCAAGAATGAGGGCGTACAGGTTCGTTGGAGAAGGCATGGGATCGGGAATGGGAAAAAGGCAGAAACGCTACATCGGATGTGCTCGATGCCCAAGTCGTTTTCAGGGTCGAATCCGCGCTGAAAGGATTCTCGCCGCTCAGCCTCTCGGCAAAACCACAAGGAGTCGGATGTTCGCAGGTCGCGCAGGTCGCGTAGTCCGCCTACGTCCCGATCACATCCTTCTGCAAATCCCGCAACACCCGCAACTCGCCCCA
>CALDKL010000136.1 GCA_937898895.1 uncultured Verrucomicrobiae bacterium
GTCGTGGAAATTGAAAAAGCCCTCGCGATACTCCACCCGCTCTGCGGCAGGTCCCGATGCCTCGGAGGACCGGTATTCGAAGACCACCTCAGCCTGGGCGAGAGATTTACCCAGCGCAGCACGCGTGCCAAAAAGAATCAGGGCGGCATAAAGCGCCCGGCCATCCACGAGCATTTCACCGTTGATCAACGTTTCCTGATCCGTCCACCCCTCGATCCTCGGATTCCCCGCCTTCCGCGCCCACCTCCGACGGAATTCCGCAATTGCCTCCGGAGCCAGATCCGTGAGGGTGGCAGGGGCAGGTTCAGCGGAGAAATCGGGGCCGGTCTCCGCAAAAATCGCGCGCAATTCAGCGTCGCCGATCCCGGTGAGTTCGTCACCTGCCCGTTTGAGGAACTTTCCGCCAATGCTCCAAGCAGTTCCGGGCAAGCGCCCCGGAACATGAACAATTAAAACCCGCTTTCCTTCGTGATGAAGTTCCTCAACCGGAACTCGATGCCCGAGCCGCTCGTGGAGCCCCGCTTCGGTGCGTCCCGGCTCCGAGAACGCTGCCGTGCCGACCACCGAGCGCGGCCGTTTGTCGTTGGCTCCCAGGACAATCTTACCACCACCCTCGTTGGCGATGGCGACACAATACTCCACCAGCGAATCGAAGTGAAATCCCCCCGTGGCGGATTTGAACTCGATCCGCGTCCCCTCGGGGGCGGAAAGCATTGTCTCAAACTGTTCGGGCGTGGTGGTCATTTCAATCTATTGCGGTTGCTCGATCCAGATAGGCGCAAATTCGGGGATTTGACCATTTTCCCGCCTCAGCGAGAAGGTGTGCTTGGAGAAGGTAGCGAACAATGGCATCGTTGAAGACCGGATACGGCTCACGGTCGGTATCGTCTTCGCAGTCCCAGTCTTCACCCTGCGGCGTTTGAAGCCACAGGGCATCACGCTCATGCGTCCTGAGCAACCCGAACCCGCCCGCAAGAAACGCGAACATCGTCTGTTCGTAGGCGTCCCACATGACCGATTGTTCAAACTGCACCTGCACGCAGACCTCTCCCAAGTGTTCTTCAATTCAGAATCGTCTCCGCTCCCGAGACAATCGGTCATGCGTTGGAGGGCGAGAATGGCACGCCGTGTCACCAGCTTGGCGGTAGCCTCGGCAAGATCCCGGACAATCTGAATCTCAGACAGGCACTTCATAATGGGAGGGCTTTTTGCACGTTAGGAATCCCTTGAAGCAAGCCGCTCGCGGCCTGTAGTTGGACAGCCATCTCCTTCGGCGTTTCAGCTTTATGGAATGTGAACGTGATGGCGTGGCTGGTGACAGTTATAAAGCCCGCAAATCCGGCAATCTTTAGCCTGCAATAAGTAGCCTCAGCATCATAACCCACGCCGAGTTCGCCGATGTCTTCCGCAACATCAATGAACTGCCCCACATCAAGCGCGTTGGAGAACTCGACAACGGCTTCATCAAAGACGCCTCGGAATAGATCATTAAACCAGTCCTGATCGAAAATTTCGGGATTGTTGAGGCGGGTGAGTTCCCGGACGACTTCATACTCCCCAGGATCATCTTCGCTTTGAGAATACGTAGCCGAAAATGCGAAATCCGGAGTTCGAATGGCAGCGCCTCCATCTGAGGGGCTATCATACTCAATATCTTTGCGCTTGTAGATGCCTGCACCACGGGTCCTCTGGTAACACTTTTCCATCTCCCGATCGAGAT
>CALDKL010000137.1 GCA_937898895.1 uncultured Verrucomicrobiae bacterium
CAAAGCGTCGTCCTCCGCGTCAATGATCGCGGTCCCTTCAAACACGGCCGTGTCCTCGACGTCTCCCTCGGTGCCGCGAAGAAGCTCGGGTTCGACAAGAAGGGCCTCACCTCGTGCCGCATCGAAGTGCTGAAACCCAGGGAGGGCTCACAGACCGAAGGCGGCGAGTGAATTTGAGACCCGCCCGATCGCGAGAACGAGTCGCGGATGCTCCGCCTCCCACTCGTCGACCTGGTCTTTCAATTCCTCCCACTTTTCCGCGAGTCCGCTTTCGCCGGGTGCGGATTCTTCCGAGAGAGCCCCCGCTGTTTCCGCCACCACTTCGCGAACACGGCCCGTGGCCGGATGATGATCGATCTCCGAGAGGGCCGTCTCGAGCGTGGCAAGCGCCTCCTTCGCCTCGTCATCGAGGGCATTGAGTTGACGGAGGGCTTTGCGGATGGCTTCGATTTCCTGGAACATTTTGAAAGGGGCAAGGGAGAAGGAAAGAGGGTGCGATCAGCGGTCAGACCCGGTTCATTTGCCGTACTCAGGGAGTGCGGCGCGGTAGGCGGCGTCGAGGAAGGCGGTGAGGTCCATCAGTTGTCGTGCGCTCATGTCCTTTGTCAGGTCGGGCATGAGTGGCTCGATTCCCCCATTCGCCTCCGCGCCCGACAGGATCGCGCGGTATTGCTCCGTCACGACGTGGCGGGGATTCGCGATTGCGAGAACGAGATCTTCGTAGCGCTTCACAAATCGTATCTGTCCCGCGAGGCCGAGCTCGATTCGCCGCGCCGACTTCGGGTCGGGAAGGTCATTCCCCGCGACCGTGTGGCACTGGATGCAGCCCAAAGCAACGAAGGCTTCCCGACCGAGGTCCGGGTTTCCTCCGGGAAAGCGGAATCCCTTTGTGGTCGGCTCGGCCGCACCAAGAACAGCCAGGCCACAAAATACCAGGAGAGAGGGAAGGAAAACGGCGAGTCGGGACTGTTTCATGGGAGGGGAAAAGGGGAAGCGAACGGCGAACGGTGACCATTGTCATTTTTCAAGCACTCGGTGGCAAGCGATTTCCTTCGATCCGGGGATCGCAAACCCGAAGCGGGGCAATCTCGAAGCCTGGGATTTGCATCTGCCTCAAAATCCGCCAAACTTGTCTGATGAGCGGCCTCTTTTCTCCCGATGACCTGGCGCGATACGCCGCCGACGGCTACCTCATCGTGCGCGGACTGTTTTCCGAAGAGGAGATCCGCCTTCTCGGCGACACCGCACACGCCGACCACGCCCTCGACCGAGCCGCCGTCGCCCGCGACGACGGGGAAGGGAATCAGGTGCGCCTCTCCCTTTGGAATCATCCCGGCGACGGCATTTATGGCATGATTGCGCGTTGTCGCCGTCTCGTGGATTCCGTCGAACAGCTCCTCGGCGGCGAGGTCTATCATTACCACTCCAAAATGATCCTCAAGGACGCCCGCACCGGCGGAGCCTGGGCCTGGCACCAGGACTACGGGTACTGGTATCAGAATGGAGTGCTCTTTCCCGATCTCTGCAGCGTCATGATCGCGGTCGATGCAGCGACGCGGGAAAACGGGTGCCTCGAGGTGCTTCGCGGCTCGCATCGCATGGGCCGCGTCAATCACGTCCTCACTGGCGACCAGGCCGGTGCCGACCGCGAACGTGTTGCCGAAGCCGAAAAGAGGCTCGAGAAAATCGATTGTGAAATGCGACCCGGCGACGCGATCTTTTTTCACGCGAACACGCTCCACTGCTCGGGGCCCAACCGATCCGAACACCCCCGCTGGGCCATGATCTGCTGCTACAACGCTGCGACAAACGATCCCTACAAGGAATCCCATCATCCCCGCTACACCCCTCTGCACAAGGTGGAAGACTCCGCCGTGCTCGAGGTGGGCCGCTCCGGAGTGTCGGCGTGCGGGGTGGAGTTCGCCGATCTTGCGAACAAGGACAGCAGTGCGAAAACGCTCGCATCGGGTCCGGAGTGAACGGTGGCAGCGCCTCCGCGCCCATCCCGCCGCCTCGACCCGCCCGGAGAGCAGGTGCAACTGCGGAGTCGGTAAAAAACCGCAGTCCTGGAATCCCGTTTTCGAGTACAGTTCCCCTTCCCCATGTCCGAATTCCGTCTCAGTTCCGAATTTCAACCCCAGGGCGACCAGGAACAGGCCATCGCCAAGCTGACGAAATCCCTTCTCGCGGGGAACGAACACCAGACTTTGCTCGGCGTCACCGGTTCGGGAAAGACCTTCACCGTCGCAAATCTCATCGCCACGATGGGTAAGCCGACCCTGGTGATGTCGCACAACAAGACTCTCGCCGCCCAGCTCTACAGCGAGCTGAAGACCTTTTTCCCCGAGAACGCCGTCGAATACTTCGTCTCCTACTTCGACTACTACCAACCCGAGGCTTACATCCCTCGCACCGACACCTACATCGAGAAGGATTCCTCCATCAACGATGAGATCGAGCGTCTCCGGCTCTCGGCGATGAGTTCGCTCCTGATGCGGCGAGATGTCATCGTCGTGGCCAGCGTCTCCTGTATCTATGGCCTCGGCTCGCCCGACGACTATCGCGACATGATGGTGCCGGTACGCGTCGGGGACACGCTTGATCGCGATGAATTCCTCCGGAAGCTCGTTTCCATTCTCTACGAGCGCAATGATATCGAATTCACCCGAGGCAAGTTCCGGGTGCGCGGTGATGTCGTCGAAGTCTATCCCGCGTATCTCGATGAGGAGGCCGTGCGGGTTGAGTTTTTCGGCGACGAGATCGATCGCGTCAGCATCTTCCGCCCTCTCACTGGCACGGCGACCTCATCGGTGCGAGAGTTCACCTTCTACCCCGCGAAGCAGTTCGTGACGCCTGCGGAGAAGATGGCCGTCGCCATCCGCGAGATTCGCAGGGAACTCGCCGAGCGCATCGAGTATTTCGAGCAGAATCAGAAATTCCTCGAAGCCCAGCGCATCAAGCAGCGCACCGAATACGACATCGAAATGATGCAGGAGATGGGGTTTTGTCAGGGAATCGAGAACTACTCGCGCCACCTCACTTCGCGCCCCCCGGGAAGCCGCCCTGGCACCCTCATTGACTTTTTTCCCGAGGGCTTCCTGACTGTCATCGACGAATCGCATGTCTCCATCCCGCAGATCGGAGGCATGTATGAGGGCGACCGTTCTCGGAAGCAGACCCTGGTCGATTTTGGCTTCCGCCTCCCTAGCGCTCTCGACAACCGCCCCCTCCGCTTCGACGAGTTCATGGAGATGACTGGGCAGCGGCTCTACGTCAGCGCCACCCCGGCGGCCTTTGAGATCCGGAACTCCGTCGCGGGAAACGTCGGCTACCTACCCCATCGTCGTGAGAGCAGCGGACAGGAGGGAGTCGCCGCCGCCCGGCTCCCCCGCATCTCCGGCAGCAAACAGCCCATCGCCGACTTCCACCCCGAGAAACGGGGCGTCGATCTCATCGTCGAACAGATCATCCGCCCCACCGGCCTGCTCGATCCCCGCGTCACTTTGCGACCGCTCAAAGGACAGATCGACGAAACGATCGAGCGGTGCCGCGAGCGCGTCGAGAAAGGGGAACGAGTTCTCGTCACCACCCTCACGAAGCGCACCGCCGAGGATCTCACGGATTACCTGCGCAATGTCGGCCTGCGCGTCCGTTACCTTCACGCCGATGTCGACGCGATCGAGCGCGTCGAGATTCTCCGCAGTCTCCGCAGCGGTGAGTTCGACATCCTCGTCGGGATCAACCTGCTCCGGGAAGGACTCGACTTGCCCGAGGTCAGTCTCGTTTGTATCCTCGATGCGGACAAGGAAGGATTCCTCCGCAGCGAAACCTCGCTCATTCAGACGGTAGGGCGGGCCGCCCGTCATGTGAATGGCGAGGCCGTCCTCTTCGCCGACAGGGTCACCGACTCCATCCAAAGCCTTCTGGGCATCACCGAATACCGTCGTCGCATCCAGTCAGAGCACAACGCAGCCCATGGGATTGTTCCCCGCACCGTTTCCCGCAGCGATCAGGGCAGTCTTCGAATCTATCAGAGGGGCAAGGAAGTCGAGTCCTCCCTCGTCGCCGAATCGGGCGGTGACATCGACGTTCTCGCCGTCGTTCGGGAACTCGAGGAGGAAATGCGGGAAGCCGCCTCACGCCTCGAATTTGAACGCGCCGCACTCATCCGCGATCAGATCAATCAGCTCAAGGAAAAGGCCGGAGAAAAGCCGCTCGTGGTGAAGCGGAAGAAGGTGAGGTATTGAGGTGCGGCCCGAATCGGGAAGCGGCGAATCGAATTGTGTGCCTGACGCAGGGGCGTGGTCACCGCAAACCGAAAGGGAACGAGGAGGCCGGACTAATTGGGCAGGAGGGGAAACCACTTTCGCGGGGCTGGCGAGGTGCCGTTTTCCCCCGTTCTCCCTCTTCCTCCCCAAGGGAAACGGCGTTCGTGAGCTGGGGAAGCAGGGGCGGCGGTTTCCGGAGGGCTGGTTTCCGAAGCAGGGGGGGGCGAAGCGGGAGGATTCAGGACACGCTCGGGCAGGGCAAAGAGTTCCTGGCCAATCTGGCCGAGTTTTTTGAGCCCTTCGACAGGGATGTTGGTGAGTTCGGAAATGAGAGTGGCGGGGACCTTAGCGAGATTGGAGATATGTTTCGGTTTCCAGACCGGCTCGCGCACCGTGCCGGTGCAGGAGTAGGTGAGAAGTTCGCTGACGGGGGTGAGGACGGTACTGGAAAGTTCGCCGCGCGTATTGACGACGGCCTCGAGGTCGACGGATTGATCGATGAGGGAGACGGTGCCCGCTGCCTTGACGCGGAAGGCGCGAGTGAGGGCCTCGAGATCCCGGGTGGAAAGGATTCCGTTTTCGATGCGGAACGTGGCGGAGGCTTCCTTGGCGATGTTGCCGGGGCCACCGTTGTTGGTGCGGTCGGCACCTGGGAGGAGGGCACCGAGGGGACCGAGGAGCGGGATCGCGAAGAGATACCCGTCCGAGATGCGGGCGTTTCCTCCGCCTTGAAAGGTGGCGATCTGGCCGACCCGCCCGCTGAGATCGAGGTCGAGATCGACGGAGCCGATGATGTCGTCTTTCTCGACGTAATGGCGCATGACTCGCTCCAGGGGCATGTGTCGTAGGGCGGCATGCATTTGGAACGGCGAGTCGGGGATACGAACGTTCTCGACGTCGTAACGCATGTCGACGGTGCCTCCGAAGACAGCCGCCGTGAGGCGGGTGAGGTGGACGCGGCTGCCGCTGATCCGAACTTCACCGGCGGGATCCGTGAGCGTGAGCGTTTTGCCGAGGAAGTCATATTGAGCATCGCCGCCCCCGCTGAAGGAGACGGTGAGATCGTTGTGTCGGGGCTGGTCGCCGACCTCTTCGTTGCGTCGGCCGTCGAGGCGACCAGCAAGGCGGAGCGTGGGGGGACTCTGGTGGCGATATTTTTCCAGGGCTTTGGAAAGTTTGGCATTGAAGGCCCGGGCACCTTCGACGGGATCCACGGTGGAGACGACCCCTTTCAAATCCCAGGTCCGGGCGACGCGATCATTTTCGGCGACTTCCGCGACGATCTTGCCTTCCCTTCGGGCGAGAGAGATGTTGCGGAACCATTGGGTGTTGCCGTCCGATTCATAATCGGTTTCGAGTTCGAGGAAATCGACCCCGTTGAGCCGGAACTGCCGCAGATCGATGACCCCTCGGTTCTTCCAGGTGGCGAATTTCCAGGTCTCTCCCTGACCGACGGCTGCAATGTAGATGGAAGAAGTCTCTCCGAAATTCCAGGAATCGATGATCTTGCGCCCCCGTTCGTCGAAAAAGGGACGAAAGACGAGGGGATCGAGTTTGATCTCGGTCTCGTACTGGAGAGTCTGGCCACCATTGCCCGGTTCGTACTTGAGGTTGAGAAAAGCGACGCCGGTCTTGTGATCGAGGCGGAGGTTGCGCAGGTAGAAACGTTCGTTGGCGAGGTGGAAGCCAAACTTGGCCCCGGAGAAGACGGTGCCCCGGGTGACGAAGCGTTCGGCACGGACTTCCCCCAAAACCTCCCCCGGAAATCCGGTGAGGGGGCTCCGGAAGTGATTGAAGTCGAGATGGCCGCTCGCTTCGATCATGGGCGGAGTGAAAAAGACCACTTCCCCGAGTTTTCGATCGTTCCAGAAGAGCCCGGTGAGGCCGGCGATGTCGGCGGTGGAGGTGGCGGTGAAGTCGAGACGATTTTCTTTCTGGATCCAATGTCCGGTGAGCTCGAAGAAGCCTTTTTCGTCCCGGACGCTGAGCCGGGTGATGTCTGCCCGATTTTCGCGACCGTCGAAGCGGAGCTGGGCATCAAGACTCCGGACCTGATACGGCTGTCCCTGTTTTCTGAACGCAGAAGCCGAGACGCGGGCACTGGCGGTGAGGGTGGCAAGATCGTCGAGGTCGCCACGAAATTCGATCACGACGTGGGGGTGCTCTTCGCCGAACTCAAAGGTCTCGAACTCGCGGAGGAAGCGGAGGAACTGCCGACGGCGTTCGTTGAAAGCGGATTCGCCTTTGCGGGGATCTCGCTCGGGGTCCTTTGCCGCGCCGAGGGGAGGGCGGACCAGGGAGCCTTTCACCTCGAGGTCAACTCCCGCCACGGTCGCCTCGGCTTTGACAATCTCGATGACACTCTCGGTGATGACGATACGCCCGGAGAGATCGTTGACATGCAGGCGACGGGGCCGGGCGGGATCGAGAGGCAACGAGAGTCGGGCTTTCTGCACGTCGAGGGTGTTGATCGAGATCTCTTTGTTGAGGATCCGGTTGAGATCGACGTCGAGATACACATCATCGAGGTAGGCGACCTCCTCGGAGCGGCTGGCGTCCTGGAAAAAGCGGACGTCCTCAGCCACCAACCCGCGGAAGGCCCCGAGGGTGAGTTTGCCGATATCGACGTGGTAGCCGCGCTTGGCGAACTCCAGCTCGATCGCATTCTTCCAGCTCTCGGAGAAGCCTTCGCGCCGCGCATAGATTGCAGCCCACACGGCGGTGCAGGTGGCGGCAAGGCAAACGAGCAGGAAAAGCCGACGGATCAATCGCATGGGGGGAAGGGCCGGGAGCCGGGAAGCGCCTCAATGGGAAAGGTTCTCGAAAACCGGATCGCTGGCCAGAAGATTTCGGAACCTTCTTGAATAACGACTGGAGCCGCCCATTCTTTGGCCCTATTCTCCCGGTCGACGATCTCATGCGCATCATTTCCGGATCTGCGGGCAGCGTCCCGTTGCGGGTGCCCCGTTTGCTGACGCGCCCGACGACGGATCGGGTGCGCGAATCGCTCTTTTCCGTGCTGGGCGACCTGACTTCGCAGGCGCGGGTGCTGGACTTGTTCGCCGGGACGGGTTCGTTGGGGCTGGAGGCGCTGAGTCGCGGTGCCGCCACGGCGGACTTCGTGGAGTCGCAGGCGGAAGCCTGCGAGGTGATTCGGAAGAATCTGGAAAAGACGCGACTGACGGGCGGCAAGGTGCATCGGCGCGATGTCTTTTCCTTCCTGGCCTCGGTGCGGCAGGTGTCCTACGACCTGATTTTTGCGGATCCTCCCTACGCCCGAGAGGAATCGGATCGCGAGACCCTGCTGAAACTGTTGGAAAACGAAAGCCTGCCGAGAGCGCTCGCTCCGGGCGGCCTGTTCGTGCTGGAAACGCTGGCCAGTGATCCCTTGCCGACCTTGATACGATGGTCGGTAAAGGAAGAGCGCGACTACGGAACGACGCGCATCGGTTTTCTGGTCCCGGCGTAGGGAGGCGTAGGTGCGTAGGTCCGGAGAACCCAAATGGGCGAAGATTCCGGTTGTTGAAGGGCCGGACTCCGGCGACAGTTCGCGCCGCCGTCAAGGTTCCCCGGATCGAGGACGACCTGTGGCTTGTTTTGCGTTTTCTTCTCTTTCGTCATCCATGAAACTCTCTCAATTCCCTCTCC
>CALDKL010000138.1 GCA_937898895.1 uncultured Verrucomicrobiae bacterium
GCCTTCCTCGCCGCCTCGCCCCACCGCGACCCCGGCCTCGAGCTTGATGTCGTCACGCCTCACCACACGGAATACTACAAAGGCAACCCTGCCTATTCCACCGCTCCCGATACCGAAGACCCCGTTCCCGTCTTTTTCCCTGCCGTCAAAGCCCAGGGCGAGAACGACTACTTCACCTTCCCACTTATTCCCCTGCGACTCGCCGCTGAAGGCGACCTCACCCACGCCAAACGCTGGCTCGCCCACGGCCTCGAACTCTTCGGCCTCGGTGCCAAGACCAACGCGGGGTATGGGTGGTTTGATGCCTCCGATAGTCTCCAACGAGTCGTCCAGGTAAAACAGGATGCCGCCCGCAAAGCAGAAGCGGAACGCAAGCAACAAGAAGCCGAGAAAGCCCGCCAGACAGCAGAGCAGGAAGCCGCACGCCAGAAGCGGGAACAGGAATCCGCAGCCACTGCGGGAATGAGCGAAGACGAAAAAGCCGACTATCAAGTTGCTCAACTCTCCGATGCTCAGTTCGAGCACAAGGTGAAGAGCTTCTTCAAAGAGCCAAAGAAGGGCGGCCCATCCGAAACCGAGAAAAAAGCTATCGTCCGAGCCCTTCGAGGATCGCGTCTCGCATTTTGGCACGAGTTCAAAGCCAAAGCCGCCAAGGGCGGCGACCTAGCGAAATCCGAGCAAGCCATCCGCACCCTCAACAAATCCCTCTCCGGAGACAAAATGCCATGAAACGAGAAACCTACTTAGTTGAGATCATCACCCCCTGTTTTTGTGCGGGGGCGGACCAAGCCAATGCCGAGATCCGCGCGGCTTCCATCCGTGGCCAGCTTCGCTGGTGGTTACGGCTGATCGATCACAACCCGGCACATGAAGCCGAGATCTTTGGTTCCGCGGCAGGAGATGAAGATTGTGCTTCCGCCGCGCTAGCAGTGCGGGTGGCGGATTTTCGACCCGCGCCTCCGTGGAAGGTCCCGGAGATCAATCAGAACACTCCCGAGAATTATGTCTGGCATTTCGCCTCTGTCTCGGGAACCACACAGAGAGGAGCCAAGGGGCCTCGCTGGAATACGCAAGGTGCCATCGCACCAACGTCCACCTTCTCGCTGCAACTTGTGTGGCGTCGGAGACTATCATCTGAGCTGAAAATGAAATTTGATTTGGCGTTAAAGTCGTTCCTCGCTCTCGGCACACTTGGTTTGCGCGGCACCCGTGGCTTGGGTGCACTCCATTGCGCCGATATTCCCGACGCACACGCCATCGAAGAATCGCTCACCAAATTAGGTTTTGTGCTGCGCTGGCGGGATAAGATCGATGGTTTTACTTCCTACGAAGCCGCGCTGAAAGACTATGCCTCCTGGCTTCGCTACGATTTTCGCAAACAGTTCAATGCGGATAGGCCTTCGCCGTTAGGTTCGAGCACACCTCGCCAATCCAGCGCGCTACGGTTTCGCTGTTTTATGCGACCGGATGGAAAGTTCGACTGGCTGGCATACGAGGCTCCACACTCGCGTGTCTTGGGGCAGGCGTCGCGGAAACCCACGCCTCTGCTCACGCAGTGTGCGTTCACCGGACAAGCTCCATCTGCCCCTCCAGCCAGAAGACGCTATTAATTGTCTTTTATGAGATCCGACTCATCCGACCGATCCGACGGATCTGGAAAAAACAAGCGTCTGCGTCCCTCGGGCGGCTATCGCAAGACTGCCAGCTTCCAGACGGCCACGCTCATCTACGATGCCACGTACTTCTTCTGCGAAAAGTTCCTCGCCGCCGCTCGCACCCGCACGGTGGATCAGATGGTGCAGGCGGCCCGCAGCGGACGGCAGAACATCGCCGAGGGCAGCCGCTGTGCTGCCAGTTCCTCCCACACCGAGCTACGCCTCATGAACGTCGCCCGCGCGTCGCTGGAGGAACTCCTGCTCGATTACGAGGACTACCTGCGCCACCGCCATCTGCCGCTCTGGGCAGCGGCCAGCCCGGAGGCCAGCGCCGTTCGGGCGATTGCGGCGCGCCCGCGCCGCAATGATCCGTCCGATCCGTCGGATTTCACCGACGCAGACCGCTGGGCGCTATACGCCCCTTGGCTGGAGCACGACGACCCTGCCATCCGCGCCAACGCCACGATCTGCCTGATTCACCAGGCGAACTACCTGCTCGACCAGCAGATCACCGCGCTGGAGCGCGCCTTCATCGAGGGAGGCGGCTACAGCGAACAGCTCGCCGCCGAACGCCTCGCCGAACGGCAGCGCGCCCGCAGAGAAAATCCGTCGGATCGGACGGATCTCATCCCCAAGTGCCCGCAATGCGGGGCCGCCATGGTGCTGCGCACCGCCAAGGCCGGCAATCAGGTCGGCAGTCAGTTCTGGGGCTGCTCGACCTACCCCGCCTGCAAGGGCCGCGCCCAGGTTTGATCGTCCGCTCATGCCCGCTCTGTTTGTCTCCCTCGGCACCTCGCCCGCCATCGTCCCGGAAGCCTTCCTGCTGCCCGGCGTGCAGTTCACTGACGTCCATGCGCTCACCACCGCCTCGGTGCAAGAAGCGAACCTCGATTTCATCGCAGGTTGGTTTGCCGAAATTGCACCACAAACGACCCTCACATTCACCCGCGTCGCGGATTTCACAGACTTCACCTCTGAACAGGACCACTTCCGGTTCGAGGAAGTCCTCTACCGTTGGTGGTTGGAAAAACGCCCGAAGGAGGGATTGCCTCATGTCTGCCTCTCTGGCGGATTCAAAACCATGAGTGCCGCCATGCAGAAAGCCGCTGCCGTGCTCGGCGCGGAGGACGTCTTTCATGTGCTCTGCAACCTACCCGTTCCCCAACAACCGAAGACCGCGCAGGAAATTCAATCCGCCCAGGAAAACAGACACCTCCACTGGATCCGCCTCGGCCCGGAAACCGGCTGGCCGCAGTGGCGCAGCATCGACTCCGCCGCCTACCCGCTGACTGAGGTCCAGGGAGAGGGGTGCGCCCGGTGGGTGAAAGCTCCGGACACCGCCTTTCGCGACCACCTGCGCGAGATCGTCACCCGCAGCCACAACATCGCCGGTGCCTGGGATCGCCTCAGCAACCTGCCCTACCCCGTCCTCGCCACCTGGCCCGAGGCGGACCTCAAGTGGCTGAACGAGCCGCTCGACCCGGTGGCCGACCAGTCATGGGTCGCCGCCCTGCCGAAGATCGAACTGCATTGCCATCTCGGAGGCTTCGCCACTCACGGCGAGCTGCTGCATCAGGTGCGCGCAGCAGCGGAGAATCCCGACAGACTTCCGCCCTTGTGCGAACCACCCTGGCCCGACTCATGGCCACTGCCCTTGTCCCCCGTCGGCCTTTCCGACTACATGCGGCTTGGCGATGCGAATGGTTCCTCCCTGCTCAAAGACCCCGGCTGCCTGCGCCGTCAGTGCGAGCTGCTTTACGAACACCTGTGCGAGCAAAACATCGCCTACGCCGAGATCCGCTGCTCACCCGCCAACTACGCGTCGGATCATCGCTCCCCATGGACGGTCGTCGAGGAGATCATGGACGCCTTCGACTCGTGTGTGGCATCCTCTGCGGCATCAGGCGTCCCGCAAGCCAGTTCTTCATCCTGCCTCTCCACTCCCTGTGACGACGACCTTTCGCACCGCCAGGCATTCCGGAGGCATGCAGCCACGGTGAATCTCCTGATCATCGGCACGCGGCGCAAGCAGGGCGATCACCGCACCGCCTTGCTCCGCCACATCATGCTTGCCATCACCGCCTCCGAGCACCGTCGCGATCCTGGCAAATGTCAAATCGTTGGCGTGGACCTCGCCGGATTCGAGGACAAGGAGACACGAGCGCACTACTACCGCGAGGATTTCCGGCTCGTGCATCGAGCCGGGCTTGCCCTCACCGTGCATGCCGGAGAAAACGACGATGCCGAGGGCATCTGGAGCGCCGTCTTTGACCTCAACACCCGCCGTATCGGCCACGCCCTTTCCTTGCGGGATTCCCCGGAACTCCTCCGTTCCGTCGCCGACCGTCGCATCGCCGTGGAAATGTGCCCCTACGCCAATTTTCAGATCAAAGGCTTCCCGCTCGATCCCGCGCCCGGCACTGCGGGCACCTACCCGCTCAAGGACTACCTCGACGCCGGCGTTCCCGTCACCGTCAACACCGACAACATCGGCATCTCCGCCGCAACCCTCACCGACAACCTCCTCCTCGCCGCCCGTCTCTGTCCCGGCCTCACCCGCCTTGACGTCCTGCGCCTCGTCCGCAATGCCCTCGACCAAACCTTTCTTTCCCCCGCGCAGCGCGAATCCTTGCTCGCCGGAATCCGCATTCCGCCACCATGAAGCTGCTCCTCACCTTTCTCGGCACTGGAAGCTACCAACCCTGCCACTACCACTTCGACGGCGATCCTTCTCAGGAAGAGGTCGTCTTCTTCAGCACCGCACTCGCCAGAAACCTTTCCCCGGACAAAATCATCTCCCTTCAGACGAAGGGTGCTGAAACGAAGCATGGTGCCGCGCTCGCCGCAGCTCTCCCCGGGCTCGCCTGCAAACATCAGCCTGTCTCCATCCCGGACGGGCAGAGCGAGGCGGAACTTTGGCAAATCTTCGCCGCCCTCACCGAGCACATCCCGGAGGGCTGCACCCTGCACCTCGACATCACCCACGGATTTCGCTCCCTGCCCGTTCTGGGCTTCATCGCCCTGAGCTACCTCCGCGTCACCCGCAAGGTCACCATCGGCGGCATCCACTATGGCGCGTGGGAGGCCCGCGACCCGCAATCCAACCTCGCCCCCGTCTTCGACCTTACCCCCTTCCTTGCCCTGCTCGACTGGACCGTCGCCGCGGACCAATTCCTCGCCACCGGCTCCGCAGCCAGACTCGGCGGCCTGCTTTCCCAGATCCAGCGATCCATGTGGAGCAATCCGGGCGACAAGGAAAAGTCCGACCTTCCCCGCAAACTCATAAACCTCGGCACCAGCCTCGATGAGTCCTCCGCCAGCCTCCTCCTGCTCCGCACCGGCGCGTTTTCACAAAACTCCCGGAGACTGGAAAAACGGATGGAAGAAGCCCGAGCGGAAGCCGATGCCCACACTCCGCCCTTCCTCGAAGTGCTCACCCCCGTGCGGGAACATCTGCTGCGGTTTGGCAACACCGACTTGGCCACCCTCCGCGACCTCGTCGGCTGGCTGGCAGAGCGCGGGCAAACCGCCGCCGCCCTCACCCTCGCCAGCGAATGGCTTACCAGCTACGCCATGGTCTGGTGCGGAGATCCCGATCACCACGCCGGGCATGCGCGGCGCCAACCGTACTCGTCGGCCCTGCGCCTGCTGGAGCCGAATGCGGACGAACAGAAATCCACCCCCATTGCCATCGCCACCGTCGCCCGGCTTCGCGAAAATCTCCCTGCCGGGATTCTCACCGTCCTTCCCGCGCTCTCTTCCACCATCCGCAACGCCCGCAACGATCTGAACCACGCCGGCTTCAACGACACCCCGACCGACGCCGCCTCCCTAACCAGGCGTGCTCAGGAGGTCGCCGCGTCCCTTGCCCGGCTACCCCTCCCATGACCACCACGCTCATCGCCGTCACCGGCCTGTCGCCCGCCGTCCTCACCGAGACGATCTGGGCGCTGGCCAAAGACCCGGTCGAACCCGTCATCCCCGACAAGATCCTCGTCCTCACCACCCTCACCGGGGAAAGGAAACTCAAAGAGCAATTGTTCGGACCCGACGACCTCTGGCTCACCTTGCGCGAGCAACTGCTCGGGAAACGCCACGCCGACGACCCTCGTCTCGACTTCAGCGATACGCCCGACCGCATCCGCGTCTTCACCCGCAAGTCCGGCGGCAAACGCATCCAACTCGACCGCATGGACACCAAGGAGGAAACCGAGGCCGTCGGCGACTGCCTCGTCGAAGAGCTGTGGAACTGGGTCGGTCGGCCCGACACTCGCGTGCTCGCCAGCATCTCCGGCGGCTTCAAGACCATGAGCGCCCTGCTCTATGCCGCGATGACCGTGCTCGGCGGCCAGGACGACCGCATTCTCCACGTCCTCGTCAACGAACCCTACGACGGAAACACCACGCCCTTCTTCTACTGGCCGAAACAGCCGGTCCAGGAACTCAGGACCCTGCGACCCGGCGCTCCCGGTCCGGCGGGAACGGTCGTCACCGCAGCCAAGGCGAAACTCGTCCTCACCGATGTCGAATTCCCGCCGCTCCGCCGACTCTTCGGTGATTACGGCTTCAAGGAGGCACCGACCTTCGGCACACTCGTCGCCATGAGCCGGAACGCCGTGGTCACTCTCAGCATTCCCCCGGTCGAGCGTTTGCGGCTGAAGGCCGGCAGCTTTGTTGCGGAGGTGAACGACCTGCCCCTCGAACTGAGCAAGACCGAATTTGTCCTGCTCCACTTCCTCGCCCACACCGTATGCGAGGAAGGAAACCTCGATCGCACCAACGACTGGACGGAGGCCTATGCCGAATTCCTAACAGACGAACATACAAGTTCGACCGGAAGCCGCCGTGCCTTTTTCAAGGAGCGTCTGGATGCAGTCGTCTCGGATGACGGCTCTCGATTCACCAAGACTCTTTCCGCCCTTCGCGCCAAGCTGAGGAAATCCGGCATCGCGGGCAAGGCGCTGGCGCGGCACCTGCCAAGCGGCAACCCCGGTCTCACGCTGGACGCGCGGCTCATCGAGATCGGGTAGCGGCCATTGTGCCGACCTCCGCGGATACCCGAAAGGGTGCGGATCGGCAGGATTTCAGGCTCAACCGACTCGACTTCGACCAAGCTACGAACTGGGTGGCCATTCCAGGGACCGTCCCCATCCCTCGTCCGACCCCAAAAACAATGCAGGGCCCACCGACCGGGTGGACCCTGCAAGGAACCGCTTGTTTTTGACTGTAACTGCCGCTTTGCTCATAAGGAGGAGATCCCCGGCATCACAACTGTTACTGTTGAATTGGATTCCCCAGAGCGGAATTCGTTCGAAGTTTTTTCGAAACAATGGCATTTTTTTTATCAGCAGTTTCTCCTGTGGAGCGAAATCATTGAAATCCAGAGACTTATGGCGCGGATTCTTTTGGTCGAAGACGACGAGGACAACATCTCCCTGCTCACCCGCCTCCTCGAACACCATGGACACGTCCTCTCCGTGGCCACCGACGGGGAGACGGCAGTGGGTTGCGCCCGGTCCGAGAGGCCCGAGATCATCCTGATGGATCTGGAATTGCCGCCCACGCCCGACGATCCTCCCGATCCGAATGCCGGACTCGAGACGACCCGGCGACTCAAGGCCGACCCGGCGACCGCCGCCATCCCCGTCATCGCCCTGACCGCGCACACCATGGCCCATCATCAGGAGCGCATCGCGGCGGCAGGTTGCGACGCCTTTCAGGAAAAGCCGATCTACCCCTTCGACAGACTGCTTTCGAAAATCGCCCAGTTCACCAGCCGCGATGTTTGAGCAATTCTCCGAAAAGGCCGTCGTCGGGAGCCTCCTCTTTCTCTCGTGGGAGATCCTGGGCCTGGCCACGATCGTGAACATCGTCATGAAAGCCCGTTCCGCTCCGGCGGCCTGGGGCTGGTCGATGGCCGTGCTGGCCCTGCCCTTTTTTGCCGTGCCTCTCTACTGGATCCTCGGACGCCATCAGTTCAAGGGATACCTCGAGCGGCTTCGCGAGGCACGCGACACCCACGAGGAAGCCTACCGCAACCACCTCACGACGATGTCCCCGCACTACGCGGCGCTGGAGGGAGACGAGATCCGCTACGGAGCGGTTCTCGAAAAACTGAGCGAACGCCGTTTCACCCGAGGCAACGAGGTGTGCCTGCTCATCGATGGAGACCAGACCTTCGCGTCGATCCTGGAGGCCATCGGGAGCGCCACGAACTACCTGCTCGTGCAATTCTTCATCGTCAAGGATGACGCTCTCGGCAACCGATTCCGCGAATGCCTCGAACGCAAGGCTCGCGAGGGGGTGCGGGTCTATTTTGTCTACGACGAGATCGGAAGCCACAAGATCGGAAAACGCTATCTCCGCTCCCTGCGCGAGGCCGGGGTGGAGATCCGACCCTTCCACTCGACCCAGGGGCCCAGCAATCGTTTCCAGGTCAATTTCCGGAATCACCGCAAAATTGTCATCGTCGACGGACGGATCGGTTTTGTCGGCGGACTCAATGTGGGGGATGAATACCTCGGGCTATCCCCTCGCTACGGCTACTGGCGCGACACCCACGTGCGCATCGTGGGTCCGGCGGTGCTGGGGCTCCAGATGGTGTTTCTCGGCGACTACTATTGGGCGGCACGCCAGGTCCCCGATCTGAATTGGACCTATGTGACCCCGCCCGACGGATCCGGCTGCGGGGGAGGTTCCTCGGTGGTCCTCGCCCTCCCGACCGGGCCGGTTGGTCCGATCGAGTCGGGTACGATTTTTTTCCTGAATGCGATCACCCGGGCAAAGCGGCGCTTCTGGATCGCAACGCCCTACTTCGTCACCGATGAATCCATCCGATCCGCCCTGCAGATGGCAGCCCTTCGCGGGGTGGATGTCAGGATCATGATCCCGCACAAACCGGACAAATGGATTCCGTGGCTGGCGACCTTTTCCTACCTTGGCGAAATGGAGGCCGCGCGGGTCCGCATCTTCCGCTACCGGAAGGGGTTCCTCCACCAGAAGGTGCTCGTCGTCGACGATACGCTCTCCGCCGTCGGCACGGCGAATTTCGACAACCGATCCATGCGACTCAATTTCGAGGTCACCGCCGTGGTGTTGTGTCAGGAATTCGCGAAGCAGGTCTCGGCCATGCTCGAGGCCGATTTCACGGAGTGCCGCGAGGTGGGTGCTTCGGACTACGAGAATCGGCCCTGGTGGTTCCGGCTTGCCGTGCGCGTCGCTCGCCTTTTCAGTCCCATTCTGTGAAGATCGGGGAATCCATGAACCGCAGGCGAGGCTATTTCGACCACAATGCGACCACGCCGATGAGCGCGGTGGCCCGCGCCGCTTGGCTCGATGCCTCGGAAGGGCATTGGCACAATCCCTCGGGTCTCTATCGCGAGGGTGCCGAGGCGAGGCACTTTCTCGAGGATCGGCGCGCCGCGCTCGCCGACCACTTCGGGATCGACGATCCGGCTCGGGTCGTCTTCACCTCTGGGGCGACCGAGGCGAACAATGCGGTCATCCGCCACCTCGCGGGGAGTTTGTCAGGGTTTCTTGTCGTGTCTGAGATCGAGCATCCCTCCGTCGCAGCAGCGGTGAATCTCGCGGCCAGATCCGAGCAGATTCGCACCCTGCCGACGGATCCGGCGACCGGTGCGGTCGATCTCGATCCTCTACGACAGTGGATCGGAGAGGGTCGAGTCGGCGCGGTCTCCCTGATGGCCGCGAACAACGAGACCGGGGCTCACCAACCCTGGCGCGAGGCGGCGGCACTCTGCCGCGAGGCGGGCCTCGCCTTCCACAGCGACGCGGCCCAGTGGATTGGCAAGGAGGCGATCCGAGGACTCGGCGATGCCGGATTTGTCACAGGGAGTGCCCACAAGTTCGGTGGGGGAAAGGGCTGCGGTTTTCTCATCCTGCCCGACGACGCGAAAGGCGAGTCCTTTCATGGTCTCGTTGGCGGCCCCCAGGAGAACGGGCACCGCGCCGGCACGGAAGACCTCCCCGGAGTCGCCGCAATGGTTGCGGCCCTGCTCGATCTGGACGAGGGGGATCTCTCCGTTGTGGCGGAGTGTCAGGGTGCGCGTCGCACCGCCTTCGAGCGCCGCGTCTCCGGAGAAGTCGGTGCCGTCGTGCTCGCCGCCGAGGGATCACGCCTCTGGAATACCTCCATGCTGGTGCTCCCCCATGGAAAGAATCTGAAATGGCTCACCCGTCTGAGTCGGCGCGGTTTCGGCGTCTCTACCGGATCGGCCTGCAGTGCGGGGAAGGGGAATCCCTCGGCGGTGATGATGGCGATGGGGTTGGGATTCGAGGAGATGGGCCGAGTCCTCCGGATCAGCGGCGGTCGGGACACCACCCCGAAGGAATGGGACGGTCTCGCCGATGCGTTTGGCGAGGTCTCGCGCGAGCTGGAGGGGGAATCCTGACAAACCCACTTTGTCAGCTCTCCTTGCCGCCCTGGCCATAGTAGGCGCCGGGCCCGTGTTTGCGAAGGTGGTGTTTGTCGAGCAGGTGGGTGGGCAGCGCGGCTGCATCCGGCCGCAGGTGCCAGGTGCCCATCGCCATTTCGGCACAGACCTCGAGAGCAACGCTGTTTTTGACAGAGTCGAGAGCACTGGTCCCCCAGGTGAAGGGAGCGTGAAATCTCTGAAAACACCCCGGCATGGCCAGCGGATCGAGTCCGCGCTCGCGGAAACAGGCGACGATGGCGCGTCCCGTGTTCGTCTCATAATCCTCGGCGACTTCTTCCGGAGTCAGTTCGCGGACCACGGGAATGGTGCCGTGGAAATGATCCGCGTGGGTCGTCCCGAAGCAGGGCAGCTCGACTCCGGCCTGGGAAAACATCGTCGCCTTCACCGAATGGGTATGGGTAATGCCGCCGATCTCGGGAAACTCCCGGTAGAGGATGCGGTGAGTCGCGGTGTCCGAGGAAGGGCGGAGCGCACCCTCCACGATCCTGCCTTCGAGATCGAGAACAACGAGAGTGTCTGCGGTGAGATCCTCGTAGGCCACTCCGCTGGGCTTGATCACAAAAAGGCCGCGGTCCCGATCCAGTCCGGAGACATTGCCCCAGGTCAGGCGCACGAGTCCTTCCCTGACGAGGAGGAGATTGGCCTCGAGCACTTCCCTTTTCAATTCGCGGAGCATGAGGGGAACGAAACCCCGAACGCGCCCCCCGCAAGCACGAAATCCGGCGGGAAATTCCCCGAATCCTGGGGTAGGGTAGAGTGTTCCGCACAGCACACATGTGGCGAAAATTTCAGAAATTTCTCGAGACGGTCGTTCCCTTCCTGCTCCTTTTCGCAGCGGTCCTGCTCGCGATATGCCTGCTCAATCGATGGGATGTGGTGGTGCCTTTGACCGTGATTCCCGTTTGGCTCTGGGCGGCCTCCGGAGCGATCATCGCACTGCTCTGCTGGCTGGCCTGCGGCGGATTCAAACTGGGCATGGTCTTCTGTGTCTTTCTCGCCACGACACTCGCTTTTTCGGAAGAGACCCACGGCATTCTCCGCGAGATGATCGTATCCTTTCAGAAGAAACGTGGGGGTCCGGGCGAACCGGCGGCGGATTTGCTCCGCATCGTCTCGGTGAATTGTGCGGGTGCGGAATCGCCGCTGCGGCGGGCCGCCGAATCCTCTCCGGACATTCTCCTCGTGCAGGGTGCTCCGGACAAGAGCATCCTCGAGAGCGTGGGAGACGCGCTGTATGGGGTGGAACGCTCCGTCACCTGGCATGGCAGCCTCGCCATTCTCGGCAGGGGTAAGGCGCTCGCAGTCCTCACCGAGCCACAGGATCAGGCGCTCCACGTCCGGCTGAAACATTCTTCGGGAGTCGTTTTGGATATCACCAACCTGCAATTGGCGGGCTGTGCTCCGAGGGTGGATTTCTGGAAGCCGGGCGTGTGGCAGGAGATGGTCAAGGCCCGCGTCGAGACCCGGCACCTCGTCCGGAGTTTCCTCGGCGAGCACCCGCTCAACCGCGCCCTCGTCGCACGCATCGTCGGGGGCGGCTTCGGCACTCCGCCAGGCGACGACGGATTCCGGCCCCTCCAGAATGCCGACATGCTCGACACCTTCGCCTGGTCCGGGGTGGGATTCGGCAATACCTACCCGACGCGCTATCCCTTCCTGCGGCTCGATCAGATCTGGATTTCACCGAACCTTGAACCGGTTCGTTCGATGACCCGCCTGAATCCCGATTCCGCCCACCGAATCGTCGTCAGCGAAGTGCGTGCTCCCCGAACCAAAGAGAAGCCGGCCACCCCCTGACCGATCACCACCCGGCGACCGTTCCCTTGTCTTCGACCACACGCAACCGGACCCGTTGGGTGGTGTGACCTCCGCCCGCCGGGGTGACGAGGTGGAAATCGCGCACCGTCGGGACCGCGATTTTTGAAGCGGTGAGAAAGAGCCGCTGTTCGGTCTGGCCCGGCTGAATCATGAGCCCGTTCAATCCGATATTGTCGACATAGACCCCGTGGGGCAGATTGCGACCGGCGTCTTCCTTGCCGAAGGTGATGTCGCCATCGAGTCCCTTGCGTTCCGCCGATACGATGGCGGTGATGGTCTCGCCGGGGTGGATCGTGAACTCGAGCACGCCGTCCTTACCCGGATGGCCCGAATCACCATCGGGTTTCAGGTGGACGCGCAAGCCGCTCTTGTCGTCGAGGGCGACGGCGGCGGCGTGGCCGACGTCCGATACGATCATCCGGCCCGCTACGTTCGCTTTCGCGGTGATCGTGATTTTCGCGGCATCTTCTTTCGAAAGTCCCCGGAACGCACCTGTCGCACGCAGGGTTGCGAACGCGCGGTCCTGACCCGGTTCGATCACGACGGGCTGAGCGATGGCGAGTGTTTCGGGCAGGTTGGCCAGGGTCACCTCGATGGGGCCCTCGTAACCGTCGAGTCGGGTTGCGGTGAAGGGGATCTCGCGGCCACTCTCGGGAGCGAGCCGGAGATCTTTCCACTCCGTCGCAACACGGAAATCGGGATTCAGGTTTCGCGTGAGGAGGGTGTAGCCAAAGCCTTCGCCACCGAAACCGCGCGTATCGGAAATCCGCAACACATAATCGCCCTCGGCGGGCGCGGTGAAGCGCAGCACCGAATCGGTCCCGAGCCGTCGTTCGGGGTCATCGTCATTTTCGTAGTAGAGACGGTAGACCGGCAGACCGTTTCGAATCGGGTGGGAACCGGGTGGAATGGCCCTGACAATGTAACAAGGCTGGCCGAGAGGATGCGCCATAGGCGTGGTCTGGAACCAGGTGCGTCGGTCGCCAAAGCCGGGATAAACGATGAAACCCGAGTCCGGCCCGCGAGGATAGAGATGCAGCTTCACGACCTCGCCGTTCACGTAGAGCAGCTCGTCGAGTTCCATCTCTTCCCAGTTGTGAAGGCGGAAGTCATTCGAGGTGGTCGAGTCCTTTCCGCGAAAGGTCAGCCAGGAATCCCGCACCGCCTGCAACACGACCTGCTCCACGGGGCGGCCGTTGCCATCGCGGATTTCGAGGTGGGAATCGAGCTTCGATTTGGCTCGTGCCGCATTCACTTCAAATACCCAGGTCTGGCCGCCTTTCGCGGCGAAGGGATATTCGTCGGCCTCTCCCATCGCGGCGATGTTTCCCCTGACTTCGCTGCGTCGGACCAGTTCCGGATTGGCTCCGGAGGAGGCTTCGGTGAGCAGGCGGGTTTCGGGTTCCTCCTCGGGTGGTGGGGCGGTGCGGGCGGCTTGACTCGCGGCGGCGTGGGAGGGTGCCTGACTCCCCGCGAGGGAAAGAGGCCCGTGAGTGCCATCAAGTCGGGAGACAAAAAGCGAATCGCCCTTTGGCACGAAGGTCAGCACCGCAAGCACGTCCGATTGGGGACCGTAGTCGATCATCGGCTCGAGCGCGGGCAGGCTCCAGACTTTCAGGGCGCGATCTGCGGAAGTGGTCGCGAGGCGCGTCCCGTCGGGAGAGATCGCGAGATCGACGATGGCGTCTTCGTGTCCGAAACGGGCCGCGAGGAGAGGATTCAGTTTCGGCGAGGTCCTGGAGAGAAATCGCCAGAGGCGGATGCGGTTGTCGGCCCCGGCTGCAACGATGTGTCGAGAATCGGGGGTGAAGGCGACCCGGTATTGTTCGGCTTCGGGTTGATTGAGAGTGTCGAGACGCTCGCCCGTCGATACCTGCCAGAGTTTGCACGTGCCGTCTCCACTCGCGCTCGCGAGGACGGTTCCGTCGGGGGAGAACGCCAGATCGTAGACGGCACCGTTGTGGGCGTTCATGGAGCGGAGGAGTTTTCCCGAAGCGAGATCCCAGAGATGGATGGCCCGGTCGTATCCCGTCGTGGCGAGGAGAGTGCCCTCGGGCGAGAATTCGGCGTCGGAGAGGATGTCGCGGTGGCTTCCCTCCCCAAACGAACTCACGATTTTTCCGGTCCCGACATC
>CALDKL010000139.1 GCA_937898895.1 uncultured Verrucomicrobiae bacterium
GTCAAAGATTTTCAGCGAGTCGTGGCCGCCAATCCGCAGTGGCGGGATTCGTTCACGCTCCTGAGCAACGGCTCCCTCGATCTGAACGAGGCCCCCGCAGATCTGATCTCGGCGGCGTGTCAGTGCACGCTGGCAGCGGCGAGTGACCTGGTTTCGATCCGCGACGGGCTCGATGCCACTCCGGGCACGATCGATGACCTGCAGTTCGAGGACGTCGAGACCGCCTTGAACCTCCTCGGGATTCCCGAGGCCCTGTCCGAGAATGTAGCGGCCCGAGTCTCGATCAACGACCCCGTTCGCCGCATCCGATCCTTGGGTCGGACCGGGGCAATATCGGTTGAAAGGTTGGTCACTGTTCAATACACTGGGGATCGCGGTAAGGTTGTGAGTTTCACCACGCGGCGGATTGAATGACAAGAAATCTTCCAGAATGGGCCTATCTCGTGGACGAGACGGGACGCTACTGGTATCACCTCGGAAACGGGACCCGCCAGCCCGTGACCGGGGAGCGAGGGGAACGCCCCCCCGGGAAGTCGCTGTTTGCCATTGCCACAAACGACCTCGTTTCCCTGCCCCAGTGGGTCAGCAGCAAAGATCCCGACATCATCGGCGAGGTGGTCGAGGCGGAGATCACCCGCCTTGGCTTTCACCGCAACGGAGGCCCCGGAAAGGTTTCCGACTGGAAGCCGGTGGAGCTCAATGGCACCCGCACTCTCGTGCAAACGGTGACGACCCCCTGGAAGCTGGAGGAACTGGCCCAATCGGCTGCCCCAGGGGAATTCGTCGAGTTTTTTCCCCAATACGCCCTCTACCTCCCTCCAGAAAACGCCGCCGTCCTCTGGCGTGAAGGTCCCCACTGGGTCGTCGGCTACTCGCGCGGTCGTCGCTGGGTCCATGTGCAGACGCTCGGGGGCGAGGAAATGCGCCCGCTCCTCGCCGGAGAAATCAACCTGACCCTGATCGAACTCACTGCCAAGGGTCTGCTCGAGAGTGCCGCCCGCCTCGTCGTCTGGGCTCCCTACGATCTCGATTTGCACCGCTCCCTACAGGAAGAAACCGGCCTGCCGGTAGCCTTCGAGACGCGCCCGAGCCCGTCTCCGGCCACGGCTCCTCCCTGGGCATTCGAGCCACACGAAGTCTCTCTTGCCCGCCTCCGCCGCACGCGACGTCGACGCGGCCTGGTCACCGGAATCCTCATCCTCTTTGCCCTCACCCTTCTGGCAGCAGCAGCCGCTTTCCATCTCTGGTATCTCGCGGATTCCAATCGTCGCCTCGATGCGAAGATCCGTGCCAACAAAGCCGAGGCCGAGGCGATCCAGTCCGCCCAGGCTCGCTGGGAAGTGCTGAGCCCGGCGATCGATCCGCGTCGCTCCCCGATCGAACTGTTTCATCAGGTGGCGTCGCTCCTGCCCGAAAAAGGACTGCGCATCACCTCCTTTGAGGTGCGCGATGACAAAGTCATCGAAGTCCGCGCCGAGGGTGCGACCATGGCCAACGCCCTCCAGATCAAGGGAGCACTCGAGAAAGGCGAATCCCTTTCCCAATACACCTGGGTGATTCCCCCTCCCCGCCCGAAGGACGATCTTCAGGAAATCTTTGCGACCGGCACCTACCGCTTCGCTCCCGTGACGAATGAAACCGAGTGAGAAACGCCTTCTTTTTGCGCTGCTCGGCATGCTCGTTCTCGGTGGCATCGTGATCGGGTCGGACTCCTATTTCGACCAGCGCAACCTGCTCCTTTCGAAACGTGCTGCGCTCGAGGATGAATGGGTCGTGATCGAAACCCTCTTCGAAGAAAAGGATCTCTGGGAGGCACGAGCCGAGTGGCTCCGCAACAACCAACCCCCGTTTACCTCCGGCGAAACGATCGATCAGGAGATCTATCAGGAGGCTCTCGCCGAAAAAGTCAGTGGGGTCACTACCTCGAAACTTTCCCTGCTCCCTACCCTGACCACACCCGAATTTATCCAGGCGGGGGTCTCCCTGACGGCCTCGGGCGAGTTGCCGGATGTCTTCCGCTGGATTTACGAACTGAATCGGCCCGAAGGGTTCCGGGTGATTCGAAACCTCAAGGTGCAGCCTGACAAAGAATCCCCCGAGAAGATTCTTGCCACGTTCGACTTCCTTCGCTGGTACGCGCCGCCGCAAACATGAACGCCCGCGCCTGCATGCTCCTGCTGATCCTGGTGTCGGCGGCGATTCTTCCCGCCGAGGAGGCGAGGGAGGTGCCGGACGTGGCAACACCGGCGTCGGCGGCACCGGATCTCACCGCCGAAGAGACGCTGCCCACTGGATTTCCCTTGACCCGATACACTGCGATCTGGGAGAATTCCCCCTTCACACGCGAAGTCATTCCCGCCGTCGCCAAGACGATCGAGAGCCGTTTCGCCCAGTCCCTTGTCCTCGAAGGCGTGATCAACGACGATGAAAAAGGGCCCGTCGCCTACGTCCGCGACACCCGCGAAGACAAATCCCTCGTCATCACCACGGCGAAGAACGACAGTCATCCGTTCACCATCGTCTCGGCCAAGCAGGCGCATCGTCCCGAGGATACCAAGATCACCCTCACCGACGGGAACGAAACAGGAGAGATCGGATTTCAGGCCGCCTCGCTCACCCAGGCGATCGCCCAACCCGTGGCGGTCGCGGCTCCGCAAAAAAATCCGGGCAAGGGTGATCCTCGCGGAGGTCTCCGGCCCGGTCAGAATCCCCAACAAGGCTCCGGGCAAGTCCCCGGCAATGCCGGGGGCGGAGGACAGCCCGGCGGATTTCTTCCCGGTATGCCCAACGCACCCGCCATCGGCACTGCCGCCGCCTCGGGCGGCACTCCTGCGAGCGCAACCCCAGCTCTGGATGCGATCGACTCGGAACCACGCCGCCGTCGCGTGCCTCTGCCGGGTGCACCCAAATGAGACCCCCTTTTTCCATCCGAAACGTGACATGAACGTTCCTTTCTCCAACCTTCTCCGAGGCGCTCTTTTCGCTCTCGTCATTGCGAGTGCCTCCGCCTTGTCCGCGCAGGAGAAACCGCAGCCGATCTCCCCGCCACCGGCCCCTGCGGTCGTTCCCCGACCGACCCAGCCCGCCGCAGGCACGGCCCCGGCGACCCCGACGGCTCCGAATCAGGAACCCGTCTCGCCCTCTCGACAACGCCCGGTCCAGCCTCCCTCGCAAGTTGCCAATGCACCGACATCGCCTGCGGCCAATACGCCCGCCCCGGCTCCCGGTGCCGAACCGATGGTGGACGTACAATTTCCCAACACTCCGATTCCGGTCATTCTCGGGTTCTATGAGGAACTGACCAAAACGCGCGTCATCCGCGATCTCGCGGTGCAGGACAAAAACCTCTCCGTGCAGACTTCGGGCAAGATGACCCGGGCGGATGCGGCCGAATTTATCGAGAAAAGTTTTCTTCTGAACGGATAT
>CALDKL010000140.1 GCA_937898895.1 uncultured Verrucomicrobiae bacterium
GAAAGTGCAGCGCTCTTTGCGTTCTGCGAGAAACGACAGATCACGGATCTTTTTTGCCAAGTGCATTTCTCCAAACCAGATGAGGCGACGCGTGTGCTTGAAAATGCGGAACCTCTGCGCCGCTTCCTGCGAATGGCGCACGGACGCTCTCTCCGCATCCACGCCCTCTTTGGCGATCCATCCCATACGCGGAGGGCCAAGCATCCCGTCGTTCTCGCCTGCACGGAGTCGCTCCTTGCGTTCAATCGGTCCGGGAGCGATAACGATGCGTTCGACGGCATCCATCTCGACATCGAGCCGCACGGGCTCGCATCATGGAAGACGGCGACGCTCGAGGATAAGAGCGAGCTGCTGATGCAGTTCATCGAGGTGCACGATCTCGTCGCAAAACGACTGCGCATCGAAGACGTGAAGCCGGTCTTTGGTACCGACATTGTCTTCTGGCTCGACAAGACAGGGGATGATGGCTCGCCGGTGTTTCCAGTGAGCTTTGGCGGGGTGACCCTGGATCCGGTGAGGCACCTGCTCAGCATGGTCGACCAGGTCGCGATCATGAGCTACCGAAAGGAGGTGGAGGAACGCAATGGCATTATTCCACTGGTTTCCCAAACCATCGCCGCAGCCGACGCCTCTCAGGCAAAGGTATTTGTCGGAGTGAAGATGGCGGATATCGGCCCGAAGCTGGAGTCTTTCCACGGCCAGACTGAATCCCAGATGATGAAAGCCCTCGCGCCGGTGGACGAGACCTTTCGTCCGCATCGAAGCTATGCGGGATTGGCGTTCTTTATGTATGAGGCCTTCAAGTCGATGGAGCCGTGACGGAACTCGTTGCCTTCCTGGTTTGCTGTTCCAGATCGGGTGGTGTTTGCCCAATTCGTGTGCGAGATTCGTGAGGAATCATTTTTCATTTCCATGCGGAAGGAGAAAGGGGGGAAAGAGGTCCAAGAGTTCGAAAAGAACCTCGAGCGAAGCGATCTGACTTCGCGATCGTGAAAACCCATTTTATGCAGCAATTTGGCGAACACTACACGAACCCGCACTTCTAATGCCCCTTCTTCTGCGACTTGCTTCGGCACGCCCGGTCTTGTTGTGCCTCCCTTTTGCGGCGATGGCTCAGCAGCCTCGTGCTGTGGATCGCGAGGGCAGACCTCCCGTGCCTGTCGTCACGGCACCCGATCACTGCGCGTGGCCGAATCTGAAACTGCTCAAGGACGGACGCACCCTCGCCGCTTTCGTTTTCAACAAGGCGAGCCACGGTCATCGTCCCGGAGATGTGGAGTGCTGGCTCAGCGGCGACGGAGGTGACTCATGGAGTCTTGCGAGTGCGGCCACACAGCATGAGCCGGAGACGATTCGGATGAACCATGCGGCGGGTCTTGCAAGAAACGGCGATCTGCTTGTGCTCACTTCTGGCTGGTCGGATCTCTGGCCATCGGGCGTGCCGCGCACACGTGGCAGCTATCGCTTCGAAACCTTGCGCCCGTGGGTCAGTCGCTCGCCCGATGGCGGAAACTCCTGGGCGGTGGCGAAGGATGCGTTTCCGTCAAAGACTCCGGGGGGAGAGGCGGCGACACCGTTTGGCGATATCCAGATAGCGCAGAACGGGGATCTTTGTGTCGCCGTCTATTCCACCCATTTGCCTTGGGAGACCTACGAGGAGCGCCAATTTCGCGCCTGGCTCTACCGCAGCAAGGACGACGGCAGAACATGGGGGGATCCGGTCACCATCGCCGATGCCAACGAAACCACGGTGCTGCACCTCGGTGAAGGGCGTTGGCTGGCTGCGGCGCGTGTCGGGAACGGAGTGGACAAACGAGACCGCATGACTCTCCAGGCATCGAGCGATGATGGCAGGACGTGGCACTTCCAGCGCGACATGCTCGGCATCCAGCACATCAACGGCCATCTGATGCGATTGCGCGATGGCCGGGTCCTCTACACCTGCGGCGACCGCGCCTCAGAAAATGGCAGGAAGGGGATTGAAGCGATGATCAGCCCGGACGAGGGCATGACGTGGAGCCAACCCGTCCGCCTCATTGACTGGAACGGGCTCGATGGCGGTTATCCTTCCTCCGTGCAGCGGAAAGATGGCCAGGTTGCTACGGCTTACTACGCTTCAGCCCTGCCGGGCGAGGCACCCGATTCCGCCAAAGGCTACCACATGGCGGTCATCGTATGGGATGCCGAGAGGACTTTCGCGAAATAGCAGCTCCTCATTCGTTCACGAACGGGGTCACCCCTCCTGGCCCTCGAGCGGATGGCGTCTCTTGAGATCGGATACGACTGCCGAGAGAACCCGTTCCGATGGCCCCCATCCTCCCGTTTCCCTCGGTTTCCCCCTCAAGGTTGCAATGGGGCAAACAAAAAAGGCCGCCGTTTCCGGCAGCCTTTTGATTCCTTCCCGATTCCCGAGGGAAACTCAGGCTTCCTCGGTCGCTGCCGCTGCGGGGGCACCCGTGTGGCGGAGGGTGAAGCGAAACTTGTTCTTGTTGCGCTTGGCGTTGGCACGGGCCTTCCGTTTGGTCTTTTGCGCGGGGGTTTCGAAGGAGCGAAGGCGGCGCATCTCGTCCATGATGCCCTCGGTTTCCATTTTGCTCTTGAGCCGCTTGAGGGCGCGGTCGATCGGCTCGCCTTTTTTGATTTCGATTTCGGGCATGTTGATGGGGGCTGGGTTTGGGGAAGGATCCTTCAGTCCGGTTACCGGGTCCGGTGGCCGGAAAGCGGGGAATCTAGGGGGCATCGGTCGGTTCGTCAAGCGGCGGAATGCCTTGGATTGGGCGATGCTCCGAAGCGGGTTAACCCGCATTTCTCATACCCCTCGTCGCGAGACGCCGAGAGGACCCGTTCCCGCAAG
>CALDKL010000141.1 GCA_937898895.1 uncultured Verrucomicrobiae bacterium
GAACGGGCGGGGCGCTTTGTCTCCCCGTCCTGGCGTGCCATGAACGAGAGCGGGGTGGGTTGTCGTCGCTGCGAACTCGAGCACCGTTGCCTCACCCGCGAGGTGGGCGACAAGGCGGAGACCCGAACCTGCTTTGCGGGGCTTCGCGAAACACTCATCCCGGTAAAAGCGGGGAACAAGAAGGTCGCCTTTCTTTCGACGGGACAGGTTTTCACGACGCAGGCAGCCGAACGCGATTTTTGCAGTGTGTCCGAACAGCTCCGCAAGGCAGGGCTTGACGAGGCGCAGATCTCCGGACTCGAGAAGGTCTGGCGTGAGACTCCCGAATTCGGACTCGAGCGCTACGAGGGCATCGTCACCCTGCTCGCCTCATTTGCCCTGCAGCTTTCCGATCTGCTCAATCGACTTGTCACCGAGGAATGTTGTTCCGAGCCGCAGATCGTGGTGAAGGCAAAACGATTGATCAGTGCAAGACTCGGAGAGAAACTCTCTCTGGAAGCCGTGGCCACCCATGTCGGAGTCAGTCCCTTCTACTTCTGCAAACTGTTCAAACAGTCCACCGACATGACTCTCACCGAGTATGTAAACCGCCGACGCGTGGAATGGGCGAAGCGGCAACTCGCCAATCCAAGCGCCCGGGTCACCGAGGTGGCCTTTGATGTAGGCTTCCAATCGGTCTCTCAGTTCAATCGAAGTTTCCTCAAATACGTCGGAGTCTCGCCGACCCGCTATCGTTGCACTGGCTCGGCGGCGGGACGATTCGCGAGCGCAAAAGCCGCCTGAGGGTTCCAGGGGGGACTTCGTTAGGTCGGGCGACGGGTGATCCAGCACCACGGGGCGCAAAACCCGTCAGAGATCGTCAGAAGTCCCCTTGAATTGTTTCTCCGGAATCCGCCTGTGCCCGACTCTGCTCTTTGGCGGACCGCGCCAGGGACCATTCGTGCATCGAGTCGGCAATGACTCGGATCGCCACGTCATCGGCAAAGCGATCCGTATTGAGGACCAGGTGATAGGCGAGAGCATCGTCGATGTCCGCTCCCGTATTCCTCCTGACGAAGAGGGCTCGCGCTCGGTCCGTCTCCTCCACCAGTTCGGTCGCATCGGACCGCTCGATGCCGTGGCGGCGGGAGATAAAACCGACGCGACTGTCCTTGTCCGCGATGAGTCGCACGTGAAACGTGTTGTCGAGGTCGGAGGCCACAAAGTTGCCGGCCCTTCCGATGACAAGTGCCCGTCCGGCGGAACAGACCTGCCGGATTGCGTTGGCGGCGTGATTGAAGAGAGTCCAGTGATTTCGCGGAGCAGAAAGGCGGTCGCGGAGTTCGTCCGTTACCGGGAACTTGGCATGCTCGACCACGAAGGGGGGAGACGGACGCGGAAGACGATTCTCTTCGATGATTTTGCCGAGGAGGGATTGATCGAAGAGCGTCCAGAGACCTTCTCCGTCGACATACAGTTCATCGAGATACTCGAGCAGAGGGCGCTCCAGACGCGACAATCCCGAACCGCACTGGCGGGAGATGGTCAGGGAGGGGCGTGAGTGGTGGCCCGTCAGGCTCGGGATCGTCACAGCCGCGTTGAGGGTGGAGCGTTGTCTCAGGAAACGCTCCACTCGCTCGACCAGAAATTCACGTTCAGACCTCAGAGTGCTCACGGTTTTGGGGACGAGCATACAGGGATCGCGCGGCACCGCTTCGCATTCCTTGCCTTTTCGACTGCGTTTTTTGGGGTGAACCGATCTCGGACCACCTCCCCTTCCCCACTCCCGGAATGCTCCTCAGGGCCAGACGAGAGGCCGCTCGCTGGCTGTTTCATCCCGGTGTCATTCGATTTGGTGCAATGCGCACACAACTCAGGATGCGGTGCGGGGTTGACTTCTCCCGGCTGAGTCTGCCATCTTTGAAGCCAGTGTGGTGGTAGCCAAATTCGTGTGCAACATTCGTGAGGAATCTTTTTCACCTTCAAGACGGGAAGAGGGAGCTGAGCGACCTCAGCGACCGACGAGCCACGCGGAAGCGGGAAAAGAGGCACACGAGATCAAAAAACAACTCGCGCGAAGCAAACTGACGTCGCCAATGTGAAAAACGATTTTGTACAGGAGTTTGACTAACACCACACTGGTTCTCCCCTTTCCTAGCTCTTTCCCATGTCCCTCATCCCTCTCCTCACCCGGGTTTCGAGACGCAGCGGCTGCGCCGACGCTTTGCGTTGCGAAGCCGTCCTCGCGGAGGCCGCAGCCCGGCGCACCTCGCTCGTCGATGCCCTCTACGATGCCGGACTGGTCGACGAGGAGTCTTTTGCTCGTCAACTTGCTGCGGAGGCCGGGCTGGAGTTTCAGGCGGAATCGGAGCTGGATCTGACGAGTGCCCTGCACCGCCGCTTCCCCGCCAAGATCGCCCTGCGCCACCGACTCCTGCCCGCCCGCATCGATGAAGACGGGATCTGCCTGATGACCTATGATCCCTTCGACCTCGAAGCGAGACAGACGGTCGGTCGCGAATGCTCCACTCCTGTTTCCTGGGTGGTGGGAACCCGTTACCGAATCCTCGAGGGATTGCGTCAGGGTTACGGGGTCGGGGCGGAACAGTTCGACGAACTGCTCGAAGGCCGCGATCCCGCAGCACCGGATGAGTTTGAGCAGGAGGTGACTCAGCTCGACGAAGAGGAGGAAGAGGCCTCGGTGATGAATTTCGTGAACCAGATTTTCCGCGAAGCCCTGCGGGAAAGGGCCACGGATATCCACATCGAGCCGCTCGAGAAAAGCCTGCGCATCCGCTACCGAATCGACGGAGCCCTCCAGGAGGTCGCCGTGCCTCCGGACATCCGCGCCCTCCAGGCATCGCTCATCTCGCGC
>CALDKL010000142.1 GCA_937898895.1 uncultured Verrucomicrobiae bacterium
AGGAACTCGCCGCGATGATGGAGCTGCGGCCTCTCGCCCTCATCCAGGATCTCATGGAGATGGAGATCTTCGCCGGGGTCAACCAGGTCATCGAGCCGGAGATTGCTGCGAAGGTTTGTGAGAAACACGGCTTTGTTTTCGAAAAGGAAAAACGCGAGAAAGGGGGTGGAGTCCACAAGGTCGAGGAAGTGATCGAAGTGCCGCCCGCTCCCGTGCTCGAGGAAGTCGAGGAGGAGCAATTGCGGATTCGTCCGCCTGTCGTGACCTTCATGGGCCACGTCGACCATGGAAAGACCTCGCTGCTCGACGCATTTCGCGGGTCTCGCGTCGTCGCGGGAGAAGCCGGGGGCATCACCCAGCATATCGGGGCTTACCAGATCACCCGGAACGACCAGACGGTCACCTTCATCGACACACCCGGCCACGCCGCCTTTTCCGAGATGCGCGCCCGCGGGGCAAATGTCACCGACATCGTTGTGCTCGTCATTGCCGCCGACGACGGGCTCATGCCGACGACGTTCGAGGCCATCGATCACTGCAAGGCCGCCGGTGTCACCATCATTGTCGCGATCAACAAATGCGATCTGGCTCGAGCCGATCTGCACAAGGTCAAAGGCCAGCTTCAGGAGGTCGGTCTGACTCCCGAGGACTACGGCGGCACCACGATCTGCGTGGAGGTCTCCGCCAAGACCGGGCAAGGACTCGACACGCTCTTTGAGATGATCCATCTCCAGGCCGAGGTGCTCGAACTCAAAGCCAACCCCGGAGGTCCCGCCCGCGGTATCGTCATCGAGGCCCGCACCGAGGCCGGCAAAGGCCCCACCGCCACCGTCCTCGTCCGCAGTGGCACCCTCGATGTGGGGGATGCGTTTATTTGCGGTGTGGTGTGGGGCAAGGTCAAGGCTCTGCTCAATGATCAGCAGAAGCGGATCACCAGCGCCGGTCCCTCCACCCCCGTCGAGATTGTCGGGTATTCCGCCGTTCCCAATGTCGGCGATGAGTTGATCGAGCTGGAGAACGAACGCAAGGCGAAGAAACTCAGCGACGAACGGATCGAGCAGCAGCGCCAGGCGAAACTGGCCCCGATCCAGCGATCCGCCCTCGAGACGCTCTTCAACAACATCGAACAGGGCAGGAAGGCCGCCCTGCGCCTCATCATCAAAGCCGATGCCCAGGGTTCGCTCCAGGCCATCGAGAAATCGCTTGGCGAAATCGAGTCCGACAAGATCACCGCCGAGATCCTGCGGCAGAGCGTAGGTCCCATCACCGAGGCCGACGTCATCCTCGCGAGCGCCTCGGATGCCGTCCTCATCGGATTCAACACCAAGGTCGAGGCCAAGGCCCAGCCCATCGTGAAACGCGAGGGGGTCCAGGTCAAACTCTTCTCCATCATCTACGAACTCATCGATCAGGTAAAGGAAGCCATGCTCGGCATGCTCGAGCCCGAGACCCGCGAAAAGGTCGTGGGCCACGCGAAGATCCTCCAGGTCTTCAAGCTTTCCTCCGGAAAGGTCGGCGGCTGCACTGTCACCGACGGGCGTATCGTTCGGCGGGCCCGGGCCCGCGTCCTCCGCGACGGTGTGCCAATCTACGATGGCGGATTTTCGACCCTGCGCCGCTTCAAGGACGACGTGAAGGAAGTGAAAGTCGGCCTCGAATGCGGGATCAAGTTGGGGCGCTTCAACGATTACCTTGAGGGAGACATCATCGAATGTTACGAGCTGGAAAAGCTCGAGCAGACGCTCTGATCGCCCTTTCTGATTCCACGGGCACCGATGAGGGCGTGTCCCCCCGACTTCTTCCTTCCATGAGCCAGCGACTCGACCGCATCAACGAACTGCTCCGGCGCGAGATCGGCGTGTGCCTGGAGAAGAGTTTCGAATTTCCCGATACCCTCGTGACGGTGCATGCCGTCGAGACCGCCGTCGATCTCAAGGATGCCAAAGTCTTCATCGGCGTCATCGGCAGTCCCGCACAGGGCCGCGCCGTCCTCAACAAGCTGAACGCAAAACGCGGCTTCATCCAGTCCACCGTGATGAAACGTGTCGTCCTGCGCAACACCCCGCATCTCCATTTCCAGATCGACGATTCGGTTGAGCGAGGCGTGCGTATTCTCAACCTGCTCGACGAAATCGGCGAGATCGAGTTGCCGGACGACCCGGAGGGGCTCACCGACAAACTCTGACGATGCCGTGCGACCCTCTCCTGTCGTGGACGCCACCCTCTCAGACCTGAAGGACCGGATCGAGGCGGCCGCTTCCGTCCTCATCGCGAGTCACGACCGACCTGACGGCGATGCGATCGGCTCCTCGCTCGCAATGGGGTTGCTGCTCGAGAAGCTGGGCAAAGAGGTCGTCATCGTCAATCGCGATCCCGTGCCGGAAACGCTCGCCTTCCTCCCAGGCAGCGAGCGGATCGAAAAGCCCGGCCCGCCTCCCGGCGCGGATCTCTTTCTGGTCCTCGATTGCGCCGCTCCGGACCGCCTCGATGCCGCCGTCTGGGACATGGCCGCCGGGATCTCCACGACGATCAATCTTGACCACCACATCAGCAACACCCGTTTCGGCGACCTCTGCCATGTCGATGCGGCTTCTCCGGCGACCGGGCAACTCGTCTTCCAGTTGGCCCGTCTCGGTGGCTGGCCACTCGATGCCGCCATTGGCGAGAATCTCCTGGCGGCCATCTCCACCGACACAGGCAGTTTCCGCTATCCCGCGACCACGTCCGAGACGATGCGCATCGCCGGAGAAATCCTCGATCTCGGCGTCGAGGTGGGGCGGGTCAACCAGATGTTGTACGAGAACTATCCGGTCAGGCGCTTCGAGGCTCTGCGGGTCCTGCTCCAGGCGATGCGGCTGGAGTTCGAGGGCCGCTACGCCAGCGTCCGGTTACCGCTCTCGCTCTCCCGAAAACTCGGTCTGCGAAGTGGGGATACCGAGGGAATCTTCGACCTGATCCGGGCAATCGACACGGTTCGAATCTCCGTGCTCTTTGAAGAACTCCCCAACGGCTCGATCCGCGTCAGCAGCCGATCCAAGGAGGCACGCCACAATGTCGGCGCGATCTGCGCCGAATTCGGGGGGGGAGGGCACATTTTCGCCGCCGGAGCCCGACTACCCGGTCCGCTCGAGGCAGCCGAGGAACGCTTCCGCGAGGCCGTTGGCCGAGCGCTCGAATCGTGAGCCGCCGAGGTCGAGAGAGATTGCCCGGTCCCTCGGAATTCATTTTATTCGGTTTGGGTAATATTGAATTTCAACTGATTGATACCAAGTTGTTTGTCTATTGTTCTCCTCCTTGGGGTGTGTTGCATCGTTGGACCTTTCCTTTGACGGGTGGGATTCGTTCGACGTTACGGTTTTTCGGGAGACTTCTTGTGAATTGAAAGCGGATTGCGTATCGTCCTGTGGCAAGAACCCATGCGTCAGGCCCTTCCCATGCCGAAATCCCTTCTGAATTGCCTGGCGCACGGCTGCGGATTGGTTCTCGCCGTTTCGCCGGGGGCTGGCGCTCCACCTTCCGTGCCGCCGATCAAGGCCCTTCTCGTGTCGGGGGGGTGTTCTCACGACTATTCAACCCGGACCAAGCGACTCGTCCAGGGCATTCGCGAGCGGATCGTCCGTCCCATCGAATGGGTTGTTCGGCTCGACGGGGTGGGGGAGAGTCATGCAAAAATCCCTCTCTTTGAATCCGCCGAATGGGCCAAGGGATACGACATTGTTGTCCACGACCACTGTTTTCCCAGGGTCGTCGATCCGGCCTATATCGATCGGGTACTCGCGCCGCATCGGACCGGAACGCCCGCTGTTCTCATCGACGGGTCGATGCTGTCCTTTCCCGCCAAAGACAAGCGATGGAGTGAGTTCACGGGCGCAAGCCTTCGTGGACACGAGCGCGAGCGAGCCGTGCGCGTCGAGCCGCTCGCGTCCTCCCACCCCATCCTGAAGGGGTTTCACCCCTGGGCGATCCCGCACGAGGAACTGTACCGGGTCGATACCCTCTCGAAAGGAGGGGAGCCCCTCGCCGAGGCGGCGGATCTGGCGGGAAAACGATATCCGGTGATCTGGACCCATCGCTACGGACCTTCCGGAGCCCGCGTCTTTGCCTCCACCCTGGGCAATGCCACCGCCACCCTCGCCGATCCGGTTTCGCTCGACCTCCTCGCGCGTGGCTTTCTCTGGAGTCTCGGGCTTCTCGAAGATTCCGCGATCCGTTCGATTCCTCCCGCCGAGTCCCTGACAGGAGGGCACCTTCCCGCTGCCTCCGGTCCGCTCCTGCGCCCAGGGCGGAATGCGGCCACGGGGGGCATGGCGACCGGATTTCAATGGGGGCAGGCTGGCTCCGCCGAGGGAGCTGAACGGGGGATCGACGCCGATCCGCTGTCGGTCTGGAGACCGGGCGGAACGGGTCCGGGCGGGTGGGAAGTTCGCTTCGCGAAGTCCCGGGCGATCTCCCTCGTCGCCGTCTGGTGGGAGGGAGCCCCTCCGCTCGAGGTGCGGCTCGAGGGAACTTCGGGCGGGCGCACCTGGAAGCCTCTCGCCCCCGTGGGACCTCCTTCCTCGGCGGATCAACCCGTCCTGGTCCGCTTCGAGTCCCGTGTATTGGGTGGTCTTCGGCTTTCCATTGACCGCTCCGCTCCGGGAGCGGGTTTTGCTCTGCGCGAAGTCGCCGCCTACGCCACCGAGGAGGATCTCCCCTCGGCCCTGCTTGCGGCGACTCCCGATCCTCCGGGGCTGATTCGCTTTCGAGCCGCCGGGGATGGAGATCGGGCTGGAATCCGCCTTGCGCCCGGCTGGAAGTTGGAGCGATTCGAAAAAATCGGACTCCGGGGCGAGCCGGGACAGATCCTCCCGACGGCGGCGGGCGATCTCTTTCTTTCTCTCTTTCCCGAGAAGGATTCCCCCGGCGAAGTTCATCGAATCGAGGTGCTCGGAGAAACACGGCACACCGACACGATCTATCTCAGCGGAATCGCTCCGGACACGCGCATTGCCTGGGATGGGGAATGGCTGTATACCCTGTCAGGTGCGCAACTCGAGAGGGTTCGCAAAGCCCTTGGTCGGGGGCCGGCGGACGAGCGGCAGCGGTTGGGAACGCTCTGGTCCCGGCCCGGCGAGCAATCTCCCGCCGACCTGGT
>CALDKL010000143.1 GCA_937898895.1 uncultured Verrucomicrobiae bacterium
ATAGTACAAGCGCTTTTTCTCGCGTCCGAGCGTTTTTTCGGGCTGAATAGTTACCAATTTTCTGACAAACTCCTGACGCAGCCATGACAACTCCCCGGCGGTATCCGGTAGTTTCCTCACATGGAAATCACCCATTGCCTGCGAATGTCGGCGCTCGCCCTGATTCTGGCTGCGAGCGGAAACCCTGCCCTGCCCGCCTCTGCTGCGGGAGAAACCCTGACTCTGAAAACGGCCGTCGACCGTCCCCTCCTCGCAAAGGGCGGGCGCGACACCTCCGTCGTCGTGAAGATCGAAGTCGAAGGTTGCGACACGCCCAAACGGTCGCGCTCGCCCCTGAATCTGGCCATTGTCCTGGATCGCAGCGGCTCGATGAGCGGAGCCAAACTGGAACACGCCAAACAGGCCGCCGCCCTTCTCGTCGACCAGCTCTCCCCCGACGACATCCTCTCTCTCGTCGTCTACGAATCCGGAATCGAAGTCGTCGTCCCGGCCTCGCGCCTCGGCGAGCGACGCTCCGAGATCCGCCGCCTCATCGAGCGGATCGAGACTGGCGGCAGCACCGCCCTCTACGGAGGCGTCGAGGAAGGATCGCGCCAGTTGCGCGAATTCCTCGACCGGGAACGCATCAATCGCGTCCTCCTCCTCTCCGACGGCATCGCCAACGTCGGCCCGAGCGACAACCGCTCGATCGCCGACCTCGGCAAACGGATCGCCCGCGAAGGCATGTCCGTGACCACAATCGGACTCGGCAGCGATTACAACGAGACTCTGATGACAGCTCTCGCCGAGGCGAGCGACGCGAACTACTATCACATCGCCGACGTCGAGACCCTGCCCGAGGTATTCCGGAAAGAGCTGGGGGAACTCCAGTCCGTCATTGCCCGCGAAGTCATCATCGAGATTCGTTGTCCCGAGGGCGTTCGACCCATTCGTTTCCTCGGTCGCCCCGGAGAGCTGGGTTCCCAGGCGGAGACCGTTTCCTTTGCCACCGTTTCGGGAGGGCAGAAACGCGAACTCTATCTCGAATGCCTCATCGACGAGACTTCTGTCGGGACCATCAACGAGATCGCCACCGTCGCCCTGCGATACTCCGACGCCGTTTCGAACCGGAAGGTCGGCAGCCAACCCGTTCCCGTCGTCGTCGGCTACACCGAGGATGTCACGCTCGTGGAGAAGTCCGTTGACCGCGGCATTCGCGCCGAAGCCGCCATTTTCGAGAATGCCGTCGCCACCGAGAACGCCATCGCCCTCGCCGATCAGGGCAACGCCCCGGCCTCTCGGGCCGTTCTCGACACCCAGATCGCAAAATTGCGGGAAGTCCAGACCTCCGCCCCCGCCCCCCAACAGGCCGCGATCCAACGGGAACTCGAAGGCATCTCCAAGGCCCGCGAAGAACTCGAGAGCGACCAGCTTTCCAAGGAACAACGTAAGGTTCTCTCCAACGGGACCTGGCAATTGCGAAACTCGAAACGCTGAGTCCGCACCATTCCTGGATCCGGCACGCGCCTTTTCGGCTGTATTCCCGGCCGGAAGGGCGCGATAGTTTCCCCAAATCGCCTCTCCGCGCATGAAGCGCATCGTCCTCGTCCTCCTGCTCGCCATCCTCCTGCCTGCGGTACTCCTCGCAGGACTGGCCCTGCGTTCCCTGCGCGATCAGGAACTCGTCGTCGAAAGCCAGCGCACACGGCTCCTCCAATCCGGTTGCGACGGCCTCGCCGATCACATCAACCGCTTCCTCGACGACCTTCGGACCTTTCACGAACAACTCGTCGACGAGATCGTGCGCGAGGAGGGGGTGCGGGCCGAGCGGGAATTTGACACCCTGGTCCGCGAGCGATGGAGCCAGGCCGCCGCCGCCACGGTCGTGCGGAACGGCAACACGATTCTCTCCGACCGCCCGACCCCCGGCAGCGCCGCCGAACGCTTTCTCGAGGCGAACGGCGATTTCCTGACAAACCGACGAATCGGCGAGGTCTTCCAGGCCCCGCCTCTCGGTGCCCGAATTGAAGCCGAAAGCACGAGCGAAGCCCGCCGCGAACCGGATTCCCTTTCGGCAGGGAATGACTCGCAGCAGAGGGAGACCCAGCAATGGAAAGTCGCCGCGACGGAAAAAAACACCGTGCCGAAGGCTCCGACTCCGACGCTTCCCGCTCCGACCCCTCGTTCCTCCCGTGCCTCGGCTCCTGCTGCTTCTCCTGCTCCTGCTGCTTCTCCTGCTGCTGCTCCTGCTCCTGCTCCTGCGGCTGCGCCGATGATGCGCAACGTCATGCCGACACAGCGGCAAGCGCAGGCGGTGAGCAAAGAGGGTGCGGTCGCTGACCAGACCCTCTCCACCCTGAGGGAGAGCAATGTCTCCAATTTCGTTCCGGAGAATATCGACACCAACCAGGTGACCTCCGGTGCCAACGAGGGCGCGGTGAGTCGGCTCGTCGACGGTGCGCTGCACATCCTTCTCTGGAAACGTCATCCGCAGGATGCTTCGCTCACCTTCTGGACGGAACTCGATCTCGAAGCAGTGAAGGCGGATCTCGCCGGCATCCTCGCGAATCCTCCCGAGACGGCTATTTCCGATGAAGCGTGTTTTGTCCTGCTCGATTCCGATGGAGCGCCCGCCGCCCGTACCGTCGTGGATTTCACGGCGGACTGGAGCACGCCCTTTGTCGCTGCGGAGGTGGGCCCACTCCTGCCCCGCTGGGAAGTCGCGGCCTACCTCCTCAACCCCGCATCGCTCAATGCGGACGCCCGCAAGTTGCGGATGACGCTGTGGATCGCGATCCTCGCCCTCGTCGGTGCGGTCGCCGCAGGCAGTCTTCTCGTCGCGAGGTCGGTCGGTGATGAGATGAAGCTCGCTGCCCGCAAGACGGATTTTGTCGGCAATGTGAGTCACGAACTGAAAACGCCCCTCACCTCCATCCGCATGTTTTCCGAACTGCTCGCAGGTTCCAGCGCGGACGATCCCGGGAAGACCCGCCACTATGCGGAGATTCTCTCCCGCGAGTCGGCGCGGCTCTCGCGGCTGATCAATCGGCTTCTCGATTTTTCGAAACTGGATCGCGGCGAGATGCGCCTGGAACGCGCTCCGGTCGATCTCTCGAGCCTCATCCGGGAGACCGTCGGCGATCTCCGTGAATCCTTCGAGGCCGCCGGAATGGAGCTGGATCTGGCCTTGCCCGAAGGGCCAGGGCTCGTCGTGACGGGCGACCGCGATGCCCTCGCCCAGGTGGTGGTGAATCTGTTAGGCAATGCCATCAAATACGCTGCGGCGGGCAAGTCCGTGAACATTTCGCTCGATCACACGCCGAACGAGGCATTTCTGAGCGTCGCGGATCGCGGACCCGGCATCCCGCGTGCCCACCGTCGCCGCATTTTCGAACGCTTCTACCGCATCGACGATTCGATCCATTCGGGCATCGACGGATCGGGGATCGGACTGGCCCTCTGTCGCCAGATTGCAGAGCGGCACGAAGGAACGATCCATCACGAACCGCGCAAAGGCGGTGGCTCCGTCTTTGTTCTGACCCTCCCCCTCCGCACATGAAGGCTTCCGATTTCCGTCTCTTTGTTGTTGAGGACGATGCCTCGATCCGCTTTGGCCTCGAGGAGGTGCTGGGCGGAGCCGGATACCAGGTCACCTCCTGCGGGGACGGGACCGAGGCACTGCACCGCATCAGCGAGGCCTTGCCCGACCTGCTCCTTCTCGATGTGATGCTTCCCGGTGCGAGCGGATACGAGATCGCGAAGCAATTGCGTCGCACAAATTGCCGGATTCCCATCCTCATGCTCACGGCAAAGGGGCAGGAGATCGACAAAGTCGTCGGGCTGAGGGCCGGGGCGGATGATTACGTGACCAAACCTTTCGGCATCCAGGAACTGC
>CALDKL010000144.1 GCA_937898895.1 uncultured Verrucomicrobiae bacterium
AGGCAGAGTAGGCAGAGCACCTGCTTTTCACCGCTTTGGGAGAGGCGCATGGCAAAGGCAGCCTCAGGCGTCGGGGTGCCCCGCCCTTGCCCGACCCATGGCCCAATTGTTCCGCTCTGCGGGAGATGGCAAACCGTTGTCACTGCCGTTTTGTCTTTCGTAACGATCTGTTTCGTGCAAACTGCGATGAAGCATGACGGTCCGGATTCTGATCCTTCTCCTCGTTCTTTCCTCCGGATCCGGTCACGCCGGGTCACCCGATTGGGAACGCGAGGCAGTCGCGCCGTGGCCCGTCCGCGATTCGCAGGCGGAATACGTCTTTCGCAACCAACTTTGGATTCTCGGTGGGTGGTTTCGCTCGGACGAGGCGCCGCCGCGCGATTGCTGGTCTTCTCCCGATGGCAGAAACTGGAGCCTGGTGGCCGATCCGGTGCCGATCCTGCACACGGATCTGGCGATGAATACGGTCTTTCGGGAGAGGATGTGGCATCTCGGCGGTTGGTACAATGGCAGGCTGCCGGGCCACTCCGCGAGCCGGCAGGTCTGGGCTTCCGCCGACGGGGCGAGCTGGGATCAAATCACCGGAGAGGCGACTTGGTCGGCCCGGCTCGCGGGTGTGGCTCTCGTGTTTCAGGATCGGCTCTGGGTGCTCGGGGGCACCGAGAACTACTATTTTGGAACCGCCGCGAGCCTGCGAAATGATGTCTGGTCCTCGGGCGACGGAAAGGAGTGGCGACTCGAGACGGAAAAGGCTCCCTGGTCTCCGCGCGCCTACCATCAGGCCGTGGTTCTCAACGGACGGATCTACCTCTTCGGAGGGGGAAACTACGTGCCCGACTACCAGGCCAGGAACGATGTCTGGTCGTCGGCGGACGGAAGACAGTGGCGGCTCGAGACCGACTCGGCTCCCTGGGCGGCGAGACTCTGGTTCGCTGCCGAGGTCTATCGCGGGCGCATCTGGGTGCTGGGCGGATGGGCGAAAGACACCGACAACTTCGGGGATGTCTGGCACTCGGCAGACGGAAAGACCTGGGAGAAACTGGAGACAACGAACTGCTGGAAGGCGCGGCACGAGCACTCCGCTTTCGTCCTGAATGACAAACTCTGGATTGCGGGTGGGCACGCCCGGCCGCTCTCGAGCGAGGTCTGGTCGCTGCGGCTGCCGGAGGATTTCGGGAAGCAACCGTGATTGGCAGGGGTGGTGGGGCCTCACACCGCGCCAACCGCCTACATTGCCTCGGCGACCTTGCGAAATTCCGCGAGATTGGCACCTCTGAGACAGTCTACCCTGCCACTCTCGTCGGTACCGTCGATGAGGCAGCGGGAGTGAATCCCGGACATGATCTCGCGGAGGCGGCAGTCGACCTCCTCGCGTCCGCCTACGCCAATGTCTCCCGTCGGCACATCGACGTCCTCGCCGATGTGGCGGTGAAGTTCGCACATGAGTGAGCGGCAGAAGCGCATGACCTCCCGATCACTTTTGCCCTTGGGATTGAAGTTCGATCCGCCCTTGGCTCCTCCCATGGGAGACCGATGAGGCTGTTTTTGAAGGTCTGTTCGAAACCGAGAGATTTGAGGATGCTCTGGTTCACCGAGGGGTGAAACCGCAGACCGCCCTTGTAGGGACCGAGGGAGTGATTGAACTGAACGCGCCAGGTGCGGTTCGCCCGGATCTCGCCGGAGTCCGTTTCCCAGGTGACGCGGAAACTGACGACGCGGTCGGGCTCGGAGATTCGCTCGAGGACACCACCTCGGCCACGGCATCTTGGAGTTCAGGTTCGTGCGGATTGCGGCGTTTCAGGCCGCGCATGAAGGATTCGAATTCACGCGTCTCGGCGAGGGTTATCTGTTGTTGTCAGGGTTCGATTTCGA
>CALDKL010000145.1 GCA_937898895.1 uncultured Verrucomicrobiae bacterium
ATCTTCGGTACGCGACGCGGTCTCCTCGGAAATCTCGAGGGGCACGGCGACGGTGAAATCCGTTTCACCGGACGAAGCCATATCCTGATGGTCCATGGGTGAGTCCCTAGTGTAGTGTTAGCCAATTTCCTGCACAAAATGTATTTTTCGCTTCTGCGAAGTCAGCTCGCTTCGCTCGGGGTGCATTTTTGATTTCGTGGGCTCTTCTCTCCCTTTCGTGTGGCTCGTCGGTCGCTGAGATCGCTCAACTCCCTCCTCCCGCCTCGAAGTGGGAAATGATTCCTCACGATCTTGGCGAACACCATACGAGTCCGTTGTTTTTGGGTTCATCGTCCGTTGTCCGCCCGGTGCCCGGGAATCATGGACTCAGTACCAAGGACTCTCTACACCGGGCCTCTGCCGGGAGGGAAGCATGAAATTTGCGAAGCACCTCCCCCACGAGCCAGTCGAGGGTGGCGAAAACCTGGTATCCCGAGACCGCGCAGGCAAGAAACGAAGGGACACGCACCGCAAAAAGCTCGTCGAGTTCTTCCGGCTCCATCGACCCAGGCTGATCTCGTTTGTTGTATTGATAGGCAACCGGGATGTGATCCGGGTGAAGCCGATTTTCCATCAAGGCATCGCGGTATCCATACCATGCCTCGAGGTTTGCCTCCATCCGCGAACGAATCGAATCGGCAACAAAAACAACTCCATCGGCTCCGGCAAGAACGCTCTGCCGCATCTCTGCGAGAATTTTCTGCCCCGGTACCGCGTAGATCTGAAAACGAGTGCGATATCCGCCGATGACCGTTTCGTGTACGGGCAGGAAATCAAAACAGATCGTGCGATTCCGCTCCGTGGTAATCGAAACGAGATCTCCGCGCAAGGCCGGATCGAGGCGCCGATGGATATACTGGAGATTCGTCGTCTTTCCTCCCTCCGGCGGACCGCAATACACGATCTTGAACTGCACTTCGCGACTGTCGTGACGAACCAGGGCCATGGCGGGCGTATTGGGAGGGCTATTCCCGCAATTTGACGATGTTGCGGGCGATGAGAATCAGCTTTTCACGAACTCCGGGATGGAAGGTGGCCGCATCGTGAAGGACCGTGACACAGCAATCCCCCTCGAGGAAAAGGCTAATGATGCCACGATCCGTCTGCAGGGTGAAGGTGCGAGCCTCGGTAAGCCCGGTGAGTTTGGCGAGGCTCCGAAGGGTCGCCACGATCTCGCGCGCCTCGACGCCGAGGCGATTTTCATCCCGGCGAGAGGCTTGGGTCAGTTTTCCTGGCGTGGTGAGTGAACAACTGTTGATACCAGGCAAACCCACGATCTTACGAGCCACCATCGCCAGATCGAAGGGCTCACTCATCGAGAAGATGGCGCGCAGTTCCAGATCGCGCAGTTCATCGCCCGCAGCCGGAGCACTGCCAGCTCCCGCCACCGGAGCGAGGGGACTGCTCGGGTTCGGTTCTTCGGTCACCTCCCTTACCGAGACCTCTGCAACGGCAGGAATGGGGGGAAGGGAGGCCGGAGCCTCCTGGGTGACGGTCGGCAGAGCAACGACCGACTCATTCGTCGGCAGGCCAGAGGGAACGGATGGAATCGGAGCCGATGGCTCTGCGTCCGCAGACTCCTGCGGAACGTGCATCGGCATCTCCGTGACCGGCTCTGGCATCGGGGCAGCAAATCCCGAGGCCATCGTGAACGGATCGATTTCCGAGAGAGGCTCCACCTGGGCTGTGGGCGGCGTGGTCTGGATCGGAGCGAAGTCAATCGGGGCCGGATTCATGGAGGTTGGGAGAGCCGGGGGGGTCGTCGCCCCAGGGGCGAATCCGACAAAAGGATCGAACGACGGCGTGGGGGCGAAGAGGTCTGGTTTTCGTTGATCGGCACTTGCCGGAGCAAATGCAGTAAAGCCGGAAGCGAAGGCAATCGACGCATCCGGAACCACGTTGGCGGGCGGAATGGGGGCCGACTTCGCCGCGTCGGCCAGGTTGTTCCCGGCAGAATCGCCCGGCGCAGAGACGGGCTCTTCGATAGGGGCGGAGGACTGCGTTTTCCCCTGTTTGAGCAGATTGCCAATGCTATCGAACGGTTCGGTCGCAGAAGTCAAAACGTCCGCGCCCTCTTCCCGAAAGCCCCCCCCACTGAACATGACTCCCCAGACACCTTCGGGCTCGGGTGTCTTGCCACCGGAGATTCCTCCCGAAAAGGCTGGTTTGTCAGGGTAGGGAATCGCGGCGTCTGCTTCCGCATGTTTTGAAAAGAGGGTCGAGAACTCCTCCCCACTTTCGAAGGGATTCTTGCGGGCCCGCTCCTCCACGCCCCCTCCCTCATCATTCACCTTCGCTGCCTCGGGGAAGCCGAAACAAACGGAGCTTCCCGCCGGGCCAAATCCGCCAGCGCCGGGATGGAACCCGTCTTCGACCTTTGGTGACGGAGGTGCATCAAAGCCACCGGCGATCTTGGACGAGGTGGCGTCCACTGCTGCTTCCGGCACATGGGCTTGCTTCGTCGGCTGAACTGGAGCCGCCGAGAAAGGATTGTCCTTTGCCGCCGCCACCTCCGGCCAGGCCACGGCAGTCGCTGATGGCACGTTCCCGACTTGTTTCTCCGGACTTGGTTCCGCAAGCTGGGAAGAGGTGGCCGGGGAAGCTCCACTGGTCACCGGCGACCAGAAGGCATTTTCCACCTCCGGGGAAGGCGCGGCGGGTAGTTTTGGTTTCGAAAAAACCGGGTCACGCTTCGAAGACGGACTCTCCTGCGTCGCCCCCAATCGCGGCGGCAGGGTGACCACAGAGTCACTCAGCGGAGTGATTTCCACCGCGAACAACTCCGGGCAAATCTGATAGAGCGTGGACAGCCGCACATCGAGCGATCCATCGGTCGAGAGCGGTACCTTCACCTCCCGCGTCATGGGGATACCGCTTTGGGCCGCGAGCGCTTTGGGAATGTATGGCAGCAACTCGCTCGCAAGGAAGGATTGGGTGGAACCCGATGAGGGTGCCTCTCCGCTCAAACTTCCACGTCCCAGAGGAACACTGCCAGGGGGCGAAAACCCGTTTGGAAAGGTGGCTTCTGGGGCCGCTTCGAATTCGGAGTCGTCCGGGGAAAAAATGTTTCGAAACGAGAAGGACATGGCGGTTCACCGATGGCAAAAGCTCCAATTGAGTCATCACACTCTCAAAGAGGATTTTGAGTCCTCTTTGAGTTTATGGTTATTCTAATAAAACGAGCCTAGATTGCCAGCGTAATTTAATCAAGACTTTTTTATTATTAAGTCCAGAAAAA
>CALDKL010000146.1 GCA_937898895.1 uncultured Verrucomicrobiae bacterium
ACTTCGATCTTCGCGGTGATGGGGGAGTGAAGCTGGAAGGAACGCTCGACGCCCTCGCCATTGGAAATCTTGCGAACCGTGAATGCGGCATTGAGACCGGCACCGTGGCGGCTGATGACGATGCCCTTGTAGATCTGAATCCGTTCCTTGCCCCCCTCGACGACGCGAGTGTGTACGTTGACGGTGTCACCGGGGCGGAATTCGGGGACATTGGCCTTCATCTGTTCGCGTTCGATTTTGTTGATCACATTCATGGCTGTCTCGGGAGAAAAATCGGGAAGTTCCGGAATCGGTAGGTTCTCGGAGGGCGGGAACGATGAACCAGAACCTCGTCGAAAGCAACGAATTTTGGGAACATTTTTTGTTGCGCGTTTCGGGTTTCCTGTCTACTATCCCGCTCGCCAGCCGGGCAGGCTCTGAAAAGTTCTTTTCAGGCACTCCCGCGTTACCGTTGGAGCGGTAGTTCAGTTGGTTAGAACGCCGCCCTGTCACGGCGGAGGTCGCGGGTTCGAGTCCCGTCCGCTCCGTATTTTTTCTGCCACTTTGGGCATTCGGTTCACCAGGACACATCTTTGGCCGATCCTGGAAAGTGGCCAAGTGCGTCACTTTGGTAACAGAGGGGTTCGCAGGAGGCCGGATCGTGAAGGGGCGCAACCGATACCGGACAAACTCCCCGGTTCATGAAAAGAGGGGGGCAGGTCATTTATTTCAGCGTCGTCCCGAAGATCAGCGCAGTCGCCGTCTCGTCTTCCAGGGTCCACTCGACTTCCTTCACCGGGTACCACTCGTTGTCATTGTTCCAGGTGGCCAGGAACAGGCGGGCCTGCCCGTCCTCGCTTTGCCAACCGACTTCGGTCCGGAAATCCGGCTCGGCATCGGCGAGTTTGCCATCCCATTTGCCTGCGCTGGGTCCGATGTTCCTGGCGGTCTCCCACTTTAGCACAACCACGGATCCGTCCTGCCGCGTAATTCTGCACGTAATCTGCTCGCCCTTGCCGGGATGAACCAGGCCGATGGCCAGGTGCATCGTCTTGACGGTCCTGGCGATCGTCATTTTGAGGGATCGTTTGTCCTTGGTCAGGAGGGCCGCGACGGGCGGCACGGAGTTCATGAACGGCACGTCATTGAGGAGGAATCCGGTCTTGGCATTGGCCAGCTTGCCGGTCGGCAGGCCTTTGGCGATGGCATCCGACAAGTCGCCCAGTTCCGTGGGCAGCGGCTTGTAGTGTTCGGACCACATCGGCTTGGGCTGCGATGGCGGTGAAGGCCTGGGGGCGGGCAGGAATTTGGGATCGGCGTCAAAGGGACCGGCAGTTGTCAGACTGCCGCGTGCGCGATGCCGGGAGCTGGCATCGAAGGTCATACCCATTCTCGGAGGGGTGAAGAGGATGGCAGGCGATCGGTCGGCGGGCCTGAAGTCATACTTCGCCGCGTCGGCGAAGAGCGGCTCGGCGATGATGGAGTGCTGATCTTGCCCGGTCTTGTCCTGCCATTCCTTGAGATTCTTGCAGTTGTTGGCGCCCCAGTTCCACCAGAAGGGAATGCCCCTGCCATCGGAGCGATAGTAGATGTTGTAGTCGGATCGGTTTCCCTTGTTGGTGGAGATGTTCTCGTCAGGCATGATCAGTTCCGCCCTTCCCGACCATCCCTTGAGGGCCAGGCTGGGGTGACAGTTGTCCATGAGGATGTTGCCCCAGACGACGTTGTTGCAGGCGGGCACGAAGGTGGTTTCGATGTCGGCGTCGGGTCCGCCTTCTCGTTCCACGCCGATCAGCACGATGCCGGACATGCCGTTGCGGTAGCAGAGATTGAACAGAATGGAGCAGTGGGCGGAATTGGAAATGTAAATACCCCGGCCGATGTTCTCGTAACAGATGTTGTTGCGGATGATCGCCCGCTCACCGATCTCGTACATGATGCCCGGGCTGTTGCCAAAGCAGCGGTTGTTCTCGATCGTCACATTGACGTTGGAACCGTCGAACCAGATGCCGGGGCTCTCGACGTTCCCCTCGGCGATGCAACCACTGATGATCGTGTCGCTGGAGAAGTTCTTCATCCCGCCCGCGTGCCAGCTGGCGCTCCACCGCCGACGATTGTTGAACCGCACTTCAGAGTTCAGCACCCGGTGGCCGCGGAAGTAGGTGCTGATGCCGGTGTTGCCGTTGTTGTTGGACTTGCAGTTGATGATTGTGTTGAACGATCCGCCCAGGCTGATGCCGCAGAAATCCGAATAGGACACCTCGCAGTTGTCGAGGGTGTTGAAAGAGCCGTAGGTCCCGCCGATGTTGAGATTGGCGTGGGTGATTTTGAACCCGCCGATGTAGTAGTAGTGCAGGTCGGACAGAAAAACGCCGCTTCCCCTCACCTGGACCTCGACGGCGTGCTGGGCGGGGTCGGCACCACCGGGCAACCAGAGGTAGAGTTTCTTCCCGTCGCGGTCGTAATAAAACGATCCTTCCTCGAGGTCGGCCAGGCTATTTCCTTTCCGTCCCTTCCAGCTCTCTTGAACGTATCCTTCACCCACGTAGCCCGCGATTTGCGTGAGAACCTTTCCGTCGCAAAAGACCTGTTGCGAGTTGCTGGTCCAGTCTTCTTTCACATAAATGGCACCCCCCGACTGAGGAACCTCCGGCGTGGCGGCAGTGGTGGAAATCTCTTTATATTTTTTCCATCCGGTGACGAGATCACTGCCCTTGATTTCCACGACATCGCCTGGCCAGGCCATGATCCGGATGGGGGCACCGGGCTTGCCGTGGGCGGCGTTCGCGTTCTTCAGGGTAATCTCTTCACGATAGGTGCCGTGGTGAACGAATAGCGTGTCGCCGGGTCGAAGTCGCGCCTTGGTTACGCCGCCGACAAGGGTCTTGAAGGGTTTGTCGGGCGTGCCAGGGTTGGCATCATCGGCGGCGGGGTTGATCTGGGCCACATGGTATTCGGCGGCCAGGCAGGGCAGGGAACACCCCATGACGAAACTGGCAGCACGACAGAGCAGTGTTCGATTCATGACTATCTTTGTTGTTGAGAGTCTTTTGTGCGATTCAGGCGGACAGTCTCTGTATCTTGATCTGCCCGCCCAGCGGCGTCAAGATCGGGCCATTGGGAGGAGGGAGACCGCTCGCTTCGCTCGGATTGTTTCTTGAGTCCTTGGGCCACATTTCCACCTTCTGTGTTGTTCTTCGGTCGTTGAGCTTGCCAAGTCCCTCCTCCTGGTTTGAAGGGGAAACGATTCCTCATGAATTTTGCACACGCATTTGGCGAACCATCAGTGCGACACAGTGGACGAGCAGCGTGATTCGAAACGCTCCGAGAACTCAAAAATCGGTATCGCGGATGGGCTTTTTCGGTTAATTGGAATCGAATCAATCCTCTTTCTCGTTCATGTCTTTTGCTGATTCCAAGGAAGTGGCGGAACGCAACCGACGTTGCGATTTCACCGAACTGGCTCGAATGGTCGCAACTTCCTTCTCCCTCGGATCGGGTTCGGTCCACGGCCCCTCACACTGGCGGCGAGTCGAGCGCAACGGGATATGGCTCGCTGAACGATCCGGCGGTGACCTCTTTGTTGTGCGGCTCTTTGCCTGGTTCCACGATTCCTGTCGGGTCAGCGAATGGACCGACCCCGACCACGGGCGGCGTGGAGCAGACTATGCGGCATCGCTGCGCGGTGCCGTTTTTGATCTCGAGGACGAGGGGTTTGACCGACTTGTCTATGCCTGTACCTGGCATACGGATGGGGAGCATTCCGATGATCCGACCATTGGAGCCTGTTGGGACGCCGACCGTCTCGATCTCGGGCGGGTCGGGATCGACCCTTCGCCCCGCTTTATGAGCACTGCTGCGGGAAAAGAGGCGGCCGAGGTGGGACATTCCTTTCTTTCTCCCTGGGTCAATCCCTGAGGAGTTCCTGGGGTCAATCTCAGAGTTCATCGAAAGTGGGGGGGGCGTTCCACCGCTTGATTTGCGCGGAGAAGGTATGAGAAATGCGGGTTAAGTCCGACGAATTGATCGAGTCGGCAAAAGGCGAATCGGAGAAAGACTGAAGTGCCGGGAAGCGTAGTAGGTCTCGATGAGGAACCTCCGGCACTTTCTTTCCCACGACTCCGTTCGACTTGCCCTTTTCTGCGGCGGTAGCTTCCTTGCCGTTCTGCTGGGAAGTGAGATGGTGATCCGGCTGGCGTCGAAGGGACGACGGTTCACCGATCCCGACTCGGTGCCTGGACATCGAACCGCTCTGGTGCTCGGCTGCGCCAGAACGCTGTCGAATGGACGACCCAATCAATATTTCCTCCACCGCATCAGGACAGCGGCCGCGCTCTATCGGGCTGGGCGGGTGTATTGCCTGATCTTGAGCGGCGACAACCATCGGGTCGGATACGATGAAGCGACCGACATGCGGGATGCTCTCGTGGACGAAGGGGTTCCCGCTGACCGGATTTCCCGGGATTTTGCCGGTTTTCGAACCTTGGACTCAGTGATTCGAGCGCGAGAGGTGTTTTGTCAGGAAAAATTTGTCATCGTCTCGCAGCGGTTTCACAACGAGCGTGCCCTGTTCATTGCCCGAGCACACGGCATCGACGCGGTGGCACTCGACGCACCGGATGTGGCCACTCTCGGGGGACTCAAAACCAGGGTTCGCGAGGCGTTTGCCCGGACAAAGGCGGTCGCCGATGTTTGGCTGTTCGGAACGGAGCCGCGATTCCTCGGTCCCAAAGTGATGATCGGCGACCTTGCCAACGGACGATCTCAAGGCTTGGGGATTTCGGGCGGAGTCCTGCACCAACCTGACAATCGATGAATCCGAGCACTCAAACCCCACTTTGCCGCCTCCTGCGATGTGCCAGACTGGCAACGAAGCCCCGATCGAATCGCTTCGGTTTTCGAGCCTGGCCGCCGCCATGGGGAGACATGGATTTTGGAAAGGTGCCTGGGTGATGGGTCACTGAAGCCTGTTTCCATCGGACGTCGGCTTCCGCAGTGCCCCGTTGGACCGTGGCTCGCCATTGGATGCCCTCTTCACCATTGGTTGCCGGAATCACCGCGACTGCTTCGGTCCGTCGGCGATCTCGGGCAGGAGCCAGGCTGCGGCTTCACGATCATTGCGGACGAGGAGGATACGCCCAGCCACGGCAGGTGTGTTCCAGGTCATCGAGGAGAGCGCGGGAATGCGACCCGATTCCCCAAAGCCCTCCGGCGTCAGTTTGCCGAGAACAATGTCACCTGACTCGGCCTGGACGAGCAGCCATTCGCCGAAGAGAAGATGCTGGCCAAAGCCAAATTTCTCGTTCTTCCACACTCGTTTTCCGTCGCTGAGACGGATACAGGCGAGGCGGCCCTCGTCGAGGCCGTAGGCATGGTCGCCGAGGATGACGGCGGAGCTGAATTTCGTCTTGAGATAGGTCGTTTTCCAAATCAATTCGGAGGAAAACTCACCAGAGGGCTTCCGTTTCACCGCGAGAAGCAGGCTGTCGGCCCCATAGCTTGCCGTCACGAGAATGCGGTCGCCGGAGAGTAGCTGCGGCTCTCCGACTTTCGGGAATGTCATCGGCCAGGGATGTGTCCAAAAGGGTCGGCCGTTCTCCGGGTCGAGACCTGACACATCGGTGTAATTCACGCTGACGATCTGTTCGACACCACGGATGGTGATGAGCCGGGGAGAACTGTAGCTGGCCCCTCCGCCCTCACTGATCCATCGGGTTTCTCCGGTTGAGATATCACAGGCGACCAGGGTGGGGCCGGGTTTGTCGGGACCGGCGAACACGACGAGTTGTTGTTTTGTCAGGACAAGGGGGGAGTTCGCCATGCCCCACCGATGTGCGACACTACCCAGTTCGCGGAGGAGATGGCGGCTCCAGAGGAGGCGGCCGCTTTCGAGGTCGAGGCAGTTCACCACCCCGGTTCCACCCATCGTAAAGACACGGTTTTCGTAAACGACAGGAGTTGCGCGGGGGCCGTCGCC